>JACMRF010000062.1 GCA_014376575.1 Undibacterium sp. | reverse complement strand
GCCCTATACCGTTGGCGAACATACCTTTAGTAGCACGCCGAGTATTGGCGTCATGGTCTTTATGGAAGACCACGAAAGTACCGAAGATGTGATTAAAAAAGCGGACATTGCCATGTATCAGGCTAAATCGGCAGGCCGAAATACGATACGATTCTTTGATCCCAAAATGCAGGCTAGAGCAACAGCGCATCTGGCATTGGAAAGTGACTTGCGCAAGGGAATCCTCAATAATGAATTTTTACTGTATTACCAGATTCAGGTCAAAGACGGCATAAAGCATATTGATAGGCCGATCATTGTCGGTGTTGAGGCGTTAGTGCGCTGGAACCATCCTGAGCGCGGCATGGTGTCACCGGCGCAGTTTATTCCACTCGCTGAAACCACAGGGTTGATCTTGCCGTTGGGGCAATGGGTATTGGAAACAGCATGTGAACAATTGGTTGTCTGGGCTGATAGCCCCAAAACTGCACGCTGGACGATTGCGATTAATGTCAGTGCATTGCAATTTGCGCAAACAGATTTTGTTGTGCATGTGGAGACTGCACTACAAAAGACCGGGGCAAATCCGCTCTTACTTAAACTTGAATTGACCGAGAGCATGCTGGTTGCCAACATTGATGAAATTATCGTAAAGATGAATGCCATCAAAGCGTATGGTGTTAATTTTTCTTTGGACGATTTCGGTACCGGTTATTCGTCTTTAAGTTACCTTAAGCGTCTGCCGCTGACGCAACTTAAAATTGATCAGTCGTTTGTGCGCGACGTGTTGACTGACCCTAGTGATGCAGTCATTGCGCATACCATCATTGCTTTAGGTCGTAATCTGGGCTTGAAGGTGATTGCCGAGGGCGTCGAAACAGAAGCGCAGCGTGATGCGCTTGCTGAGATGGGATGCAATGCGTATCAAGGATATTTATTTGGCCGGCCTGTTCCTGCCTGTGATGTGAAAGAAATTATTTGAGATGAATCGAAGTATTTTTCCTTGGCGTTCGCTCAATACCCGAATAACGCTGTTTACCCTTGCCATTTTCGTTGGCAGTATTTGGCTACTTGCGGCTTTTTCTGGCAGGATGTTGCGTCAGGATATGGAGAAGCTTCTGGGCGAGCAGCAGTATTCAACGGTGTCTTTTATGGCGTCAGAGCTGAACCAAGAATTAAATAGCATGGTTAAAACCTTAGAAGTCATGAAGGCAAATCTTGGCTCTGCTGTGCAACTTGGCCCGGCTGCAGTGCAAGAGCAGCTAGAAAAATATCGCGGTTTTCAGCAGCAATTTAATGGCGGTACTTTAGTTACCGGTGTTGATGGCGTGGCTCTTGCATCAGTGCCGTCTGAGCTCAATAGACGCGGCATCAGTTACCTCGATAGACCCTTTGTTGTCACCGCGCTTACTGAAGGGAAAGTAGCCTTTGGCGCGCTTGTTGTTGGCAAAAAATTCAACACGCCAGTCTTTGTCATCGCGGTACCGATTTTTGATACGCAAGGTAAGGTAATAGCCTGCTTACTTGGCGTGACTAACCTTAATACGCCTAATTTTTTTAGCAATATTGCAGGCTATCGTTATGGGAAAAGTGGTGGCTATTTACTGATTGATCCAAGCACGCAGATGATTATCGCCGCAAGTGACGATAAGCGTGTCATGGCGATGCTTCCTGCCTACGGGTTTTACCCCAAGATAGACCGCTATCTTAACGGTGCTGAAGGGACGAGTACTCTTTTGAGCCCTTCAGGGATTGAATCTTTGGTGTCGGTTCGTCGGGTAGCAATGACAGGATGGTTGCTCGCGGCTAATTTGCCGACAGAAGAGGCTTTTTCTCCGATTCGTACCCTGCAAGACCGATTAATGTTCGCTACTTTGTTGCTCTCTATCGTAGCGGGATTTCTTACCTGGTGGATGTTGCGACGCCAACTTACCCCGCTGGCAGTTGCATCCCGTACACTCGCCGAGCAGGCAAAGTCGCTCAGTTTGCCGCAAGCCTTGCCTGTCGCCCGTCATGATGAAATCGGCGCACTTGTTGGCGGTTTTAATCACCTGTTAGAAGTTCTGGCGTCGCGTGAAGCCTCGTTGAAATACAGTGAAGAGCGTTTCCGGTTCTTAATTGCAGATCTTAGGATAGGGGTTTTGATTCAGACTAATACTTCCTCGATCGTCTTATCAAATCAACGGGCGCTCCAACTGTTAGGTCTCTCAGAAGACCAACTGCTTGGTAAAAGTTCATTTGATCCGGATTGGAATGTCATTCACGAAGATGGCAGCTATTTTCCCGGTAAAGATCATCCTGTTCCACAGGTGATTGCCAGCCGCCATGCTGTTCTTAATGTGGTGATGGGAGTATTTCGCCCAGCAAGTAACGACAGAATCTGGTTGTTGGTGAATGCCGATCCAGAGTTCAATGCAGACGGTAGTGTGCGCCAGGTTGTCTGTACTTTTGACGATATTACCGACCGAAAATTGGCGCAAGAGACCTTACAATCCAATCTGAAAGAGAAGGTAGGGCTACTTAACGAAGTACATCATCGTGTCAAAAATAATCTCCAGATTATCACTAGCTTATTGCGCTTAGAGTCAGGGCGCAGCACGCAAGCCGATACCAGCAATGTTCTTAATGACATGCAAGGCCGCATACGCTCCATGGCGCTGCTACACGAGGCGCTGTATCGCTCTGGAATATTTGCGTCTGCCGATCTCGGTGCTTATCTCGGTGAGCTTGCCACTCAGTCGTTTCGTGCGCAAACAAATGGCGGTATGGTCCGCCTACAGCTCGATTTGGCTTGTATTAAGGTGAGTATGGATCAAGCCACGCCTTGCGGCTTGTTAGTCAATGAATTAATTTCTAACTGCCTTAAACACGCTTTTCCTGATGGGAGAAAGGGAGAGTTGCGTGTGGCACTGCATGCTATTTCTGACACCAATAAGGCATGTCTCACAGTGAGCGATACCGGTATTGGCTTACCCGCAGACTTTGAGGCAAGGCGGAAAAACTCGTTGGGCTTACATTTAGTGGCTGATCTGGCCAAACAAATAAATGGTGTTTTTGAAATTGAAAAAGGTGAAGTTACCGCGTTTTACGTCACATTCACACCAGATACGCAACAGACGTAGTTGGCGCTGAATTTTGTGTTGAATTTAGCGCTGAACTTGGCGCTGAACTTGGCGTTTGAATTAAGCGAGGTCCCTATCGTTGTATCGATAGCATTAGCGCCGCAAGTGAGTTGACTATGCTGTTCTTGCTGATTATTTCATTGTGATACTTATTGAAAACGAAGCTTATTTATGACACTCCCTTTACCCGTACCGTTACACCAAAGTAAGCCTAGGATTCTCGTCGTTGAAGATGAAACTATCGTCGCACGTGACATACAAAGACAGTTAGAGCGCTTGGGCTATGAGCCTGCTGGGCATGCCATCTCGGCTGAAGAAGCTCTTGAGCTAGTCGCTTTATTGTTGCCTGATCTGGTGCTAATGGATATACAGTTATCAGGAGCGATGGATGGAATTACAGCGGCACAAATCATACGTACCAAATTTACGACACCGGTCGTCTTTCTAACGGCATTTGATGCCGATGAGGTTATCGCCAGCGCTAAATTGACGCAACCCTTTGGATATATTCTCAAGCCGTTTTCAGAGAGAGAATTGCGTACTACGCTTGAGATGGCCTTGTATAAATATAAAATTGAATCTCAGCTAAGAGAGCGGGAATTCCAACTATCGCAAACCTTTGACGCTTCACCGATAGGTGTCGCTCTGTTCACCCTGCATGGCCAGATTATTAGAGTGAATCCTGCATTTTGCGCTTTTTTGGGGCGCAGTAAGGATGAGTTAATGGGTTTAGATTTTCACCAAATCCCCGGGCCGATGAATGTTGAAAAAGATTATGCCTTACTGAAGACGCAGCTTGATGCCAGCCCCCATTCCATACAAGCGGAGAGGCTGTTTTTTCATCAGGACGGCCGAAAAATTTGTGCCCAGATAAACTTAAATCTGGTCAGAAATCATCTCGGGGTTGCCTTGCATTATGTCGCACAGTGTCAAGACATCACTGAGCGGAAGGCGACAGAAGATCAGTTGCTGAAGTTTTCCCTTGCTGTTGAGCAAAGCGCTGAAAATATCGTCATTACCGATGTCCATGCTCGTATCGAATACGTCAATGCAGCGTTTGTTCAGACGCACGGCTATAGCAAGGAGGAGCTGCTCGGCAAGGACCCGAAGATGTTAAGTTCAGGAAATACGCCATCAGAACTCTTTGCTGATATGTGGCGAGCGCTATCGCAGGGCGATGTCTGGCGGGGGGAGTTTTCCAATCAACGCAAAGACGGAAGCTTTATGCTTGAATCGGTCATCATTAGTCCGCTACGACAACTCGACGGCAACATTAGTCATTATGTCTCGGTGCAAGAAGATATTACTGCGCAACGCCGTTTGAACAATGAGCTCGATAGCCATCGTTATCATATGGAAGAAATGGTCATGAGCCGTACCAAAGAATTGGCGGCGGCAAGCGAGTTAGCGGAGTCGGCCAACCAGGCAAAAAGCAGTTTTATCGCCAATATGAGCCATGAAATACGTACGCCGATGAACGGTGTGCTTGGCATGACCTATTTGGCATTGAGTAGCACTAATGATCCAAAGCTACGCGACTATCTACAAAAAATTCAACTCTCCGGCCAGCATCTGCTGCATATCGTTGACGATATTCTTGATTTCTCAAAGATCGAAGCGGGAAAAATGACGCTTGAGTCGGTGGACTTTTCTCTGTTTACATTACTGAATGATATTAGCGGCATTATGGCTAGCAAGGTCGTTGGACGGAATTTAATACTGAGTTTTGATATTGATCCGAACGTAAGCCATCAAATGCGCGGCGATCCTCATCGCTTGAGCCAGATTTTACTTAATTACACCAATAATGCGATGAAGTTTACGGAGCAAGGTGAGATCAATATCTTTGTTCGTCAATTAAACAAGACACCGACTGGGTGGATGCTGAGATTTGAGGTGAAAGATACCGGGATCGGGATGAGCAAGGAGCAGCAAGCCAAACTTTTTAAGTCGTTTGAACAAGCTGACAGTACCACCACCAGAAAATACGGCGGTACTGGTTTAGGTCTGGTCATTAGCAAGCAATTAGCAATATTGATGGGCGGAGAAGTTGGTGTGCTTAGCGATGTTGGAGAAGGAAGTACTTTTTGGTTTACTGCCCACCTCGACCATGCCAGCGATAACCAACTTGAAGAAAGCAACGTAATCGATGAACAAACAGCGTGCGCCCAGTTGGAGAGCTTGAGTAATGATCGTGGCGGAGTGCGTGTTCTGGTGGTGGAGGATAACCAGTTCAATCAGCAAATCGCAATAGAATTACTGGAGGCGGTACAGTGCATTGTTCTCGTTGCAGAAAATGGTAGACAGGCACTCGATTTGTTGGCGCTGGAAAAAGTGGACTGTATTTTGATGGACATACAGATGCCGATAATGGGCGGCCTGGAAGCAAGCCGCTTATTACGCGAGATGCCGGGCTTGGCTGACTTGCCAGTGATTGCGATTACGGCTAATGCCATGAAAGAAGATCGATTGCATTGCCTCTCTGCCGGAATGAATGATTTTATCTCAAAGCCGTTTTCCCCCGCCTTGTTTTACAGCACGATATTGCGCTGGTTGTCCCCTGGTATTAATCACCCCGCCGTTGACGTCGCTTCGGCCCTTGCAGTGCAAACTACGTCTGACATCGCACCCGATAAAAATGTCAACATTGACCTTGCGATATTAGGGAAATTTTTTAGCAAGGCACCCGAAAAAGTCGGCATATTCGCACTAAAATTTATCGCGTCTGCACACAAGGCAATCGCCGAGCTTGAGGCTGCCCGTCAACATCATAAGCTTGATGATATATGCGCGATTGGGCATCGCTTAAAGTCAAGTGCGAGAACGGTAGGCGCGAATGGATTTGCTGATCTTTGTCATGAGCTGGAACAACTGAAGCATGGCGGCGATGTGGTACAGGCCGAGAATTTACTTGTGCAATTACCCTTGTTGTTGATCAATATTGAACAAGAGGTAGAAACTTATTTAAACAAAAATAGCGCTATACCGGATCGCGATACTGCTATAACAAAGCCTGCGCCTCCCTATGCAATTCGCCCCGATCTTCATGTGATGATTTTAGATGACAATGCTATTGAGATGGAGTTGGTTTGCGTATCTCTGCGTAAGCTTGGCGTTGCCAGAATTGCTACTTGCGCTGATGGTCATCATGCCTTGGCTGTCGTGCGAACTTATAGTCCTGACATATTGTTGTGTGACCTTGCAATGCCGGGTATGGATGGCATTTCCTTTTTGCGCCAGGTTGCCGAGCAAGGTTTTGCCGGTAGCGTCATTATCTTAAGTGGTGTCGATAGCGGCGTAATGAAAGCAGCTGAAAATCTGGCAAAAGCCTATGGCTTGCATTTACTCGCAGCATTAAGTAAGCCCTTGCAGGAGGATGCACTTCAGAGCGCCTTGTCGCGACAACTTCAGGTGCGGCCTTTACAACAAAAATATATCAATGCAGCCGTCTTGTCGATCGACGAATTACGTCAGGGAATGGACGAAAATTGCATCGAATTGTTCTATCAACCTAAAATATCTGTCTTTGACAGGCAGGTGGTTGGTGTTGAATGTCTGGCGCGTTGGCGCCACCCCATACGTGGACTTCTTGGGCCCTTGACTTTTATTCCTGTGCTGGAGACACATGGACTGATTGATGCGCTAACCAAGCTGGTGCTTGAAAAAGGTGTGCAGCAGTTAGCCGATTGGAATAGGCAAGGTCATCGATTTAAGATTTCCGTCAATGTATCGATGGATAATTTGAACCAACTTGATTTACCGGAAGAATTTGAGAGTATTGTAAA
Source organism: Undibacterium sp. (assembly GCA_014376575.1). The sequence continues at coordinate 15,896 of JACMRF010000062.1, read as the reverse complement.
AAAAGTAGGGGTTTCTGCCGATCAAGTGACGCTTGAACTTACCGAAAGCCGTTTAATGGAAAACCTGACCGTTAGTCTTGAGATTTTGACGCGATTGCGCCTGAAGGGTTTTGGTTTATCAATTGACGACTTCGGTACAGGTTTTTCGACGATGGAAAATTTGAAGCAATTACCATTCACTGAACTTAAGATAGATCGCGCATTTGTTAATGGTGCAAGTCAGGACGAAGCAGCGCGGGCGATACTGGGATCGAGTATTCAGTTAGGAAAAATTTTCAATCTTAAGCTAGTTGCTGAGGGAGTAGAGAATCAGCAAGATTGGGATTTGATCGCGCATTCTGGTTGCGATGAAGTGCAGGGTTTTTTTATTGCGAAACCCCTGCCTGCACACGAATTTATTGATTGGAAGACAGAGTGGGAAAGTGCCTTGAGGCATTAAAGTGTTGAAATTTAGGCGTGCACTTCAGCCCTCAGAAAATACAATTTTTGGAGAGAAAAATGGAAAATAGCAATGTAATGACATTTAGTGATAAAAAATTGAAAGTGATGATCATCGATGATGATGAATTTCAGATTGATTTTGTGGTTGATCAATTGGGTGAGCTAGGCATCTACCAGGTAGTCAGTGCTAGCAGCGGTAAAAGTGCGCTAGCCACTTTTGATAAAGCCCAGCCAAAGCCAGATTTGCTCATCTGCGATATACAAATGCCCGATATTGATGGGTTCGCGATCATGAAGGCGATGGATGAGCGTAGCTACACTGGAGGCGTGATTCTGATGTCTGGGCAGGGAGCGCGCGTATTGTATTCAGCATCATTGGTCGCACAATTAGCGCGACAAAATTTTCTGGGTACAGTAGAAAAACCTGTACAGAAAGAGTCTCTGGCTAAAGCGATCGAAAAAATGTATTCGTAGCGCTGATCGAATCGCCATGTGAGCGATGTTAACGGTGAGCATGCCAGCGAAACGTGTATTGATTGATGAGGAGTGATTGATGAAAAAAATAATTTTGGTGGCAAATAAAGATGTGGTGCTGGCAGCACTTGCCGTTGTTGTCTGTGCTGTTATCAGCATCCAAAAACCAATGGTGCCGGCTGTTGAAATTTGCTTTGCGGTGTTGACGTTGCTTATCATTTATCTTGGATGGCGACTCGTTCAAAGTCGCGCCGCCCACGCTATTTTAGAGGAGCTGGACGCCGATGCAAATGCGAGTGCCGCAATGGTGGACGACGTTGCCCATTTGCTGCACAACGTACTGCCGGTTTGGAATACCCATGTGGAATCTGTCAAGCAAAAAACAGAAGACGCCGTAGGACAGTTAATCAATAATTTTTCATCGATCGTGAGCGAATTCGACCAGGCGGGCTTTGGTGGTGTAAGTAACGTCGATCAATCAAAACAATCCGATGCGACCATCACACTACTTGATCTTTGTAAAAAAGAACTGACACCGGTCATCAGCTCTTTATCGAGAATGATTGATAGCAAGGATGAGTTGCTGCAATGTATTCGCGATTTGGCCAAATCTACCGCTGATATGAATAGTATGGCGTTTGAAGTAGGGCAAATTGCTGCCCAGACTAACCTCGTTGCGCTAAACGCGGCAATCGAAGCGGCGAGAGTCGGGCCGGCAGGCCGCGGGTTTGCGGTAGTTGCCGATGAGGTGAGACGGCTTTCGCAGTCATCAGCTGACACCGGTAAGCGCATGGGTGAACGGGTAGCTCAAATATCCGAAATCATGAAATTCGCCTTGGCTGCCGCTGATCGCGCAACCATTCACGATAAAAAAGTGCTGGAGATTTCAGGTGCTGTCGTCGGCGATGTCCTTTCACACGTAGAAATAATGGGCGGTGCTGCTGAGCAAATGCGCCACCACGGCAATGTGATTCGTACCGACGTTGAAAGCTTGTTAGTGAGTTTGCAGTTCCAGGATCGCATCAGCCAGATTCTCGATGTTGTTATTGCCGATATGAGTAAGTTGCAAGACACCGTCGTTCAACTCGGACAGGAAGAATTGCCATCCACCGCACAATGGATGGAAGACTTGCAAGGAACTTACACCATGAATGAGGAGCACCACAACCATGGTGACAAGGGGAAAAAATATGCCAGCGCTAGTACCGAGATCACTTTTTTCTGATGGCAATGCTGAAGATAATGGGTGATTTGGCTAAGACAAATTGAGGCGTTTTCCATTCGCGTCTGCGGCGTCTGCTGGTAAGAGGGGTGCAGTGAGCCACACATTAACCCCAGATTTTCTATTAGGCGCACCTGCGGTACTATTGGTATGCTGAAGGTGCATTTTCGGACATTTTTTCTGCTCTTCGTTGTCAATAGCTCGCTATTAGCGCCTCATTCGCAGCAAAACTGCCTCGACAAGTGCATCCATCATCGTCGCCAATCCTAATGGAAATTCTGGGTTAAAAAGAAGATGCCGCAATGTCTATGCGGTCTACAGGCCGAAAATGGCTGAAAACCCGCATGAACATTGCGCTCTTGGTGTGCTGTTAAAAATTAAGATTGCGGATCACGACATACACACAGGTACCAGCAATAATACTCAATAAGGCGTTTTTGCTGCGCCATTGGAGTAGCACTACGATGGCGATTGCCAGCAACTCCGGCCATGGTCCCGACGCGTGTTCTAGCGCGGAGCCCATCGCGGAGTGCAGCAGTAGCAAGGTCATGATCGCTAGCGGTAAAAATTGCCCTAGGTGTTGCACGATGGGATGTTTCTTCAGCCATTGTGCGGCGACGAAAGGGAGTGCTCGCAGGGCAAATGTCACTAATCCCGTCGCAATAATCACTTCGACTGCGTAGTTGTTATCGATCATTTTCACCTTCCTTATCGGTAGCAGAGTCGGCTGATGTCGTGGATGCGGCCGACTTGGTTTGCCAGAATATGCCGGCAGCAATGCTCAATGCGATAGAAATAACCAGTGCATGTTTTGCCACGAGTGAATACGCCACTGCGTATGCCACAAGCGCAACCCACAGCGGCGCCGGGCTTTTTCTCGTGCGCCATTGTTCTACGGTGAGTACGGCAAACAAAGCGGCCAACACAAAGTCGAGACCCGCTAGCGTAATTTGTGCCTGAGCACCAATGACCGCACCGATGATTGTTCCTACTACCCACCATGCTTGATTGAGCAAAGCGAGCAAGGCCATCTGCTTGTCGCTGGTCGTATCTGGCACCGTCGTCAGGACAGAATAGGTTTCATCGGTCAGTGCAAAAATCATGTACCAGCGTAGCCATTTTTTGTGTGGCAGCTTGTTCAGCAACGACAAACCGTAGAACACGTGGCGCAGATTTACGATGAGGGCTGCCAGTGCAATTGTGCCCACCGACAGCCCCGCTGCGAGCATCGGGATCATCATGTATTGCGCAGCACCGGCATATAAAAATACACTCGCCAGCACCGCGACCCACCAGTCGGCACCGGCCTGAACAAATAAAAATCCAAAAACCGTGCCGAGAGGAATGTAGCCCATCGCAACGGGGGCGGTCAGTGATAGCACTGAAAAACGCTCTGCGCTGAGGTTTTGCATGGGAGAACCGGGAGGTGTCATGAGTGAACGAGAATTAAACAAACGGGAAGAAAGTGTAACAGAGCAATGATAGATCTGGATTTGTCTGGCCTGTGAGAGTGAGGCTATCCGTCGCGTGCTACCTATTCACTTTCTGTGATATCCGCGCTAAGTTGGCGGGTGCACTCTAATACCTGCAGCGCATTTTCAATAATATGCTCCGCGTTTAGCCCGTTATTCGCCGTGGCTGCCACGATCAGCCTTGCACTCAGGCATAAGCGCAAGGCGCTTACTGGTATGTGGTTACGCATGCCACATGTGACTGGCTGCCCTAATTGCATCATTTTTTCTTTTTGTAGTTGCCGATAGACGGTCATGCATTTCTCACGGCTGAGCGCTTCCTCGCCTGAGCTTGAATTAAGTGTGAAAGAAAAAATCGTAGGCAGTTGATCCCAGCTAGCGATGGTAGATAAAGCACGCCGGTCTGGCACACCTGTCGGGAGCAAAGACAACCCAGCATGCGTCACAAAATACAGTTTTATGGCAGATTGAAAACGCACAATAAATTGCTGGATGTCTGCGTCATTGAGCGCATGAAACGCGCGTAATTCTGCTAAGGCGGCTACCCAGCGCAGCAGTAAACCGAAGTTGGCGACGCGATGTAAATTATCTGCGGCCGACCAGCTTCTGGGCCAATCGGCGCGACTGGAGTAGTCTAGCAGAGCCTTGGGAATAGGGCGCTGTTGAAAGCGACTAGCCAACACGGATGGGAAAAATAGTGCGCCAGAAAAAATGGGCCCGGTCAGAAATTTCGATCCGGTGACGGCAACTAAAAACTGATGTTTCAGATAGGCATGCAGGTTGGTATTGGATATCCTAAACTGGCAAGCATCAACCATGACCTCAAGCTGATTTGGATATTGCTGATGCAGACGTATCGCAGCAGCGATAGAGGGGCCTATCATGCCGGTTTTTGTGACATCGGTGAGAATTAATAAAACGCGCTTGTGTTGTTTGATTGCGGTGCTCGCCAGCACGTCAACATCATCATCAATATCCTCAATGTTGCGCGCATTGCCATCGGGCTGGCGCAAGGCCACGGTTGCTAATTCGATGTTGTTGGCACCATTAATTTTAGTCTCACGACGCACATGCACCCCTAACGCAGAACGATCACTAAAACCATATCCCTTCAACGCAGCGGGTATAGAACTGCCGGTTTCCCCTGCTTCGACCATGATGATTAAGGTCGGTGATGAGGATAAGCTCGCGAATAATTGCGAGGCGATCAGGTGCAGGTCTGTGCCTGAGGCCGCGAACACAATATCGGTATCTGATGCACGATCAAGCTCACATAATTGTGTCAATTCTTGGCGCACGGCGTTCAATTCATTTTCATAAATCTGGTATTGCGCCTTATCGCGGTACGCTTGCACTACGTTTTGATAAATAGCATTTGCGGCATCTAATCCTGTTTGCGAAATAGTGGATGCCGTCGCCGATCCGAAGGCAAACAAGTTCTCTTGCGGCGTGTGTGGATAGACTGCACAACCGTATTTATTAACGCCCCCTTCGGTGGGCGTAATTCTGGCATCTCCACCTTCGACGAGAAGTTGCCTTAATTCTGGAACATCAACGATGACTGAAGCATGCATGCGGTTTTTATGACGAATAGTCTGATGACATAGATGCTGTCTTGATTAACAAATCTCGAAAGGCAGCAAAGAGCTTTTGCATCGGTATTTGCTTGTAGGGGAAGAGATCAGTTGGGTCCATGGCATGCACTATCATATCGCTATCCACTTCAAAAATAAGTAGCTTACCGTCTTGAGTTTCGCCACAGTCGATACCGACATAGTCTAAGCCCAGCTTGTTGGATATGGCGTTAAATGCGGTCGCATGCCTAGGGACAAAATCAGCATCAAAACGTTCCATAAATCGTTTTTCTTCATTGCGCTTATCGACGTTATCAGCCATGCCGGCATTCAAATAATGGATCATCCAATGGTCAGAAATACCCATGTGGGAGATGAAGGGTTTTCCATCGATGAGGATAATGCGATATTTTCTGAATTGCCCATCTTGGCTACGGTAGTCAATAAATCTGGCTATATAAAATTCAGCGCTAGGATTATTTTCTAAATAATCCGTCATCTCATTTACCGCCATTATTTTTTGTAAACCCTGACCCGCATGTGAGCCTAACGGACGTACGATAATGGGGAAATCATCACCATTAAGTAGCTGGCTGATCTCAAGCTCGCCACGGCCAAGTCGCTCTAGTGTGTGGCGATCTATACGAGCTGAGGTTGGCATTTCAACGCCATTTTCTGATTGCAATAGCTGGTAAGCGCTATCTCTACCCAAATGGATAATGCGCTCCGGTGCATTGATGACGGGCTTGGGCCATGTCTGAACAATTTCTTGCAAGTCGCGCAAAAGATCATGCTTGTCATCGGCTTCGCCGACAGCAATAAACAAGACATCATGTTCTGGTATGACGGCAACGGCGGGTACGCCCGCTCCCACATACAGTAAATGCAGATCAATATCAGAATTTTCTACGAGAAATTCTAACGGTGTGTTTGCCATTAAATCGCCATCCGTCATTAATGCCAGCAGCTTGACTTTAGCTTGGGTAGCTGCGGGAATTGAGTAGAGTGGCTGCAGTTGCAATGCTTCCATTTGTGTCGATAAAGCAGTGTCCCGGTGGCCTATCAGCATTAATACTGTCGCCAAATCCATCAGGGCGTTCGCGTCGTCAGGGTAGTCATTGGCGCGCGCGATCAGTGTTGCTCCCAGAGGCTTGAGGTCCACACCAGAAAATGCCTGTCGCATCAGCGGTGCCAGACCGATCAGCGTACTTTGCTCGCTTGATTTACTAGCGTTACTCGAGTAATTCGAGTTACTTGAGCTACTTGAGTTACTTGTTGTCATCGTTGGTTCGCTTTGACTGGTCATTTTTAGATTTGTCCTTGCTCAGTGAGCCTGTCGCCGATAGCGATGGTGGCATTGATCAACGCATCAACATCGTCCGAGCGCGTTCGATGATTGACGATGGCCGCGCGAATGGCTAATTGTTGATTGATGATGGTTGTGGATGGCGCGGAAATACCTGATTCTTGTAATGCGACAACGATGCTTGCATTGAGTTTGTCGGCTTCTTCTGCTTGAGCGCAGCGGTAACGGAAGCAAACGATGTTTAGCGCGACTGGCGCTAGTAGCTCAAGTTTTGCATTGGAGAGAACACATGCTTTCATGTACTGCCCCAGCTCACACGTATGGGCGATCATTTTCCCAAGCTGGTCAGCACCATACACTTGCAATGTGAACCAGGTCTTGAGCGCCCTAAAGCCACGTGAAAGGTCAGGGCCAAAGTCACACGGCCAAGGTGACCCGGCCGCCAATCCTTTCGTTTCGCGTCGTAAATAGCTAGCGGGTGTCGCGAAAGTTGCCTGGTGCGCCACGCTGTCGCGTATCAGAATAAAACCCGCATCGTAAGGTACTTGCAGCCATTTATGAAAATCAAAAGCAATAGAGTCGGCACGCTGTATGCCTGCCAGCCGTGGTGCGATATCTGGCGCAAGCATGCCGAGTGCTCCATAGGCGCCGTCGACGTGAAACCATAAATTTTCTTGCTCAGCGATATTGGCTAATTGCGTTAAGTTATCGATCGCGCCAACATCGACCGAGCCGGCTGTCCCCGTGATAAAAAATGGGCATAATCCGGCCTGACGATCTGCAACGATAGCCGCTTTGAGCAGGTCGGTATCTATTTCGAAATTGCTGTTCATCGGAATAATCCGTAACGCATCAACGCCTAGCCCTGCCATATCCATTGCTTGCGCGATGCAACCGTGTGCACCTGCCGAGGTATAAGCGACCAGGTGCTGATCGAACGAGCGCACGCCTTTTTTGCGCACATCGGTGCCGAGGGCAACTGATCTCGCGACAAGCAAAGCGATAAAATTTGCCATTGAGGTACCAGTGACAAACAATCCACTAGCGGTATCAGGGAATTCAAAGAGTGCGCTAACCCAGCGCGTGATCTGACGTTCGACTTCGATGGGCATGTGGTCGCGCCCACCAAGATTGGCGTTCAGACCAGCGGCTAACATCTCAGCGAGCATGCCAACCGGGTTGCCACCACCGTGTACCCATCCCATAAAGCCGGGGTGGGTATTGCCGACCGAGTAGGGCAGAATATTTTGCATGAACTGCTGATGCACTAGCGATAAATCGGTCGGTGCCACGGGCAATGTTTGTTGAAATTGTGCACGGACTTCGGCAGGAATGGGTTGCCACACCGGCCGCTCTCGACAATGTTCGGCATAGTCAAGTATGTCGTCAAGCATGCGATGCCCTTGAGCACGGAGCGCATGCCAGTCGCTTGGATCTAGCGTTTCTGGAGATAATCCTGTCATTCTCTTGTCCACCTATAGATTTTAATGTGCGTCTTGTTGCTTTTTATCGCTTCTTATTATCTATGAGACTGGAAATGTTTAAGCAAAGAATAGAATATATTTTGTGGCTTTATTGAAGCGACCGATGTCTGTTGCTACTGAAGCAGCCATGGGGCAAGTAGGTCATTGCTGATCATGGAAATATGGCAACCTTGAGCTGGCGCGTCAAGGATATAAACGCAAACAAGTGTGCAAGCAACGATCAAATTTATGCTTGGTCTTTCACTAATAAGCCCTTTTTACCATCAAAATCTTTGACCATTGACAACACTTCAGCGGAAGGAATTTGGCGCAAGACGACGTTAGTTTCTTTATCCACGATTTGAACGACCACCTTGCCAGAGTCATGATCGATATGTAAATTGATTCCGTTGCTGGCATTGATAAAACGATTTATTTCATCGACAGAATCTTTCAACGCCGCAGGGCTAACCTCCATTTGTCCTTTGGTTATCTGTTTTGCGATCGCTTCAATCGGCACTGCTAAATCCAGTTTTTGCGGACCTTTTATATTCGATCGAGATTCAATGGTGGCACTATTCATCGTGCTACCTGTTGTTTGGTTGACATTCATATCATCCCCCAGTAAATGTGAATAAATTAATAGACAATGTAATTAACGGTAAATTTTCTTAAAAACTTAATTTTTTATGCAAAATTGTTTGTTGAACCTGCCTATCGTTTGTATCAACGATTTTCCTACTTTCTCGATTAAGCTTTGCAAGCTTGATATCAACTGAAGGCCTATTTATACGTATTTGCTCAGTTGGCATTCACGAATTGTCGTCCTTTGCGCCACGTCAACAGGACTGTTTTGGCGCCTCAATTACCGTCTTTCTGTAATGATCTTGTTGTACCATCTTGGCACTTGGAGGAACGTATGACTTTGCAGGCGTATCAGTTAGCTTGTACACGCGGTGAGCGGCAGCTATTTAATAAAATCAATTTTGTTATCAGCGCGGGCGATGCCATGCGCGTCGAAGGTACTAACGGCAGTGGTAAAACTAGTTTATTGCGTATGTTATGCGGTTTGTCATCACCATCAGAGGGGGAAGTGCGATGGAGTGGCACTCATATAACGAAGGTGAGGGAAGCATTTGCTGCTCAGCTTATCTATCTAGGCCATGCAAGTGGCGTGAAAGACGATCTGCTTGCGTGGGAAAATGTTGTCATCGCTTCTATCTTGGCCGGCCGGCCGATTAGTCGTGACGAAGCCTATCAAGCGCTGGAGCATCTAGGCTTAACCCAAGCTGCCGATTTGCCTACCAGAGCGCTATCGCAGGGCCAGCGCAAACGGGTAGCGCTGGCGCGTTTGCAATTTGGCATGGCGACCCCTCTTTGGATACTCGATGAGCCATTTACTGCGCTTGATCAAAAAACTGTCATTCACTTGTGCCGCACCTTGGATCAGCATTTGAACAATGGCGGCATGGTCATTTACACCACGCACCAGGACATTAAACTCAATCCGCGCCACATGTTGACGCTTGATCTCAGCCAGGATGCGACATGCTGAGCGCCTTACTGTGCGTCATTCGACGCGATCTGTTGCTAGCGTTTCGACGTCGCTCCGATGTGCTGACAACAGTGTTTTTTTTCATCATTGTCGTGACCTTATTCCCATTGGGCGTTGGGCCTGAGACCGCGCTGCTGCGTACGATAGCACCTGGAATACTCTGGGTTGCAGCATTGTTGGCATCGATGTTGGCGCTGGGGCGTTTGTTCTCGCTTGATTATGCCGATGGTACCTTGGAGCAAATGCTGTTGTCGCCAGAACCGCTGACGCTTATCGTGATCGGGAAAGTGATCGCACACTGGCTGGTGGCAGGCTTACCTTTGGTGCTGTTGGCACCGATACTGGCATTGCAGTTTGATCTGCCAGTCGATTCAGTTGTCGTTCTGTTTTATAGTTTGCTGATTGGGACGCCGGTGCTAAGTTTGATCGGTGCGATTGGCGCTGCATTGACGCTCGGTGTTCGTGGCGGTGGTGTCCTGGTGTCACTATTGGTGCTGCCGCTTTATATTCCGGTTTTGATTTTTGGTGCTGGCGCGGTCGGGGCAGAGGCTAGCGGTCTCGGCAGCGCCGCGCATTTAATGTTGTTAGGTGGCGTGCTGGCAGGAGCTGCGGCATTGGCCCCTTGGGCGACCGCCGCAGCGCTGCGTATTTCGATTGAGTGATAAGATTATTGCATCCTCTTCGCACCATCCTGATGCCTTGTTGAGCTTGTTTTTTTTGAATATTTTTTTGAATATTTTTTTGAATATTTTTTGTTTATTGCTTATTTAAGTAATTCTTAAGCTCAAAAAAATCGAATGCGATGAGAGCTAAATTTTAGCAAGCTGGCTACCCACGCTCAATTTAATTTTTAGGGAGTATTGTCAAAGATGTCGATTTTCAAGGGTGTTAGCGCAGATGCTCGCGAATCTGGCCGGATTCACTGGTTTAAATACTCCTCGCCGCAAACTTTTTTTCCTATTGCAGGGAAGTTAATTCCTTGGTTTGCAGCAATGGCGGTCATTCTTGGCATCATCGCTTTTTACATTGGGTATTTTGTCGCCCCAACTGATTTTCAGCAAGGCGACGCCTACCGGATTATTTTTTTACACGTGCCTGCCGCCTGGATGTCGATGTTGATCTACCTCGTGATGGCGTTTTGGGCGGCCTTGGGTCTTGCCTTTAACACGCGGCTATCATCCATGATGGCGAGCGCCCTGGCTCCTACCGGCGCGATGTTTACCTTCCTTGCTTTATGGACTGGTGCTCTTTGGGGTAAGCCAACTTGGGGCGCATGGTGGGTGTGGGATGCGCGCTTGACGTCTGAACTGATTCTGTTATTTCTTTATGTTGGATTTATGGCGCTACAAGCGTCTATCGATGAGCCGCGCCGTGCCGACAAAGCTGGCGCTGTCTTGGCTCTGGTTGGCGTGGTGAACGTTCCAGTGATTTATTTTTCCGTACAGTGGTGGAATACTCTGCATCAGGGTTCGTCAATCAACATGACGAGCGCGCCGACGATGGCGAAGATTATGTTATTGGGCATGTTAATCATGGCACTCGCTTTTTGGGCCTATACCATTGCCATCACGCTGCTGCGCTTACGTTGCATTGTGTTGGAGCGCGAAAGACATACCGATTGGGTTAAAGAAGTGGTGGGGAGCAAAACATGATTTGGCAAAACTGGCATGATTTTTTTGCGATGGGCGGCTATGCACTTTATGTATGGGGCTCAGTTGCCGTGGTATTTGTGGGCATGGCAGCTGAAGTGGTGGCGTTAAATTATCGCTATAAATCGATATGGGCACAGTTAAACAATGTCCGGACAACGAGGAAATAATGAAACCACGACATAAACGTTTGATATTAATCGTCGCCGCGCTAGCGATATTGGGTGTGGCAGCATGGCTGGTTTTGTCGGCTTTTCAAAAAAACCTGGTGTTCTTCTTTACGCCTACGCAAATCCTCGCTGGCGAAGCACCGCATGGACGTAGCTTCCGAATGGGCGGTATGGTTGAGATCGGTAGTGTTCAGCGTCAGCCTGATGGCGTGACAGTCAGTTTTATGGTCACTGATACTGCCCAACATATTCGAGTCAATTACAAAGGCATACTGCCCGATCTTTTTAAAGAGGGTAAGGGCGTGGTTGCACAAGGTAAGCTTGGCAGCGACAGCTTGTTTATTGCCGATGAGGTTCTGGCCAAACATGATGAGAACTACATGCCTCCTGACGCCGCTTATGCGCTAAAAAAAGGTCAAGAGGCGAACAAAGCCAAGGGTATTACCATGCCGACCGACAGCAATCAAACCAAGGTAATAAAATGATCCCGGAAATTGGAAACTTCTCATTGATGTTGGCGCTATCTTTGGCGCTTCTGCAAGGTTTTTTGCCCGTTATCGGATCGTTCCGCGACAATCAGCGCTGGATGGCGCTTGCTCGCCCGGCCTCGGCGGGGCAATGCTTTTTTGTGACAATCGCATTCATTTGTCTGGTTTTTTCGTTTGTGAATAACGATTTTTCAGTCGCTTATGTTGCCTCTAATTCGAATTCCATGCTGCCCGTTTATTACCGTGTTGCCGGTACTTGGGGTGGCCACGAAGGTTCATTGCTTTTGTGGAGCGAGATGTTGGTACTTTGGACTTTTGCAGTTTCTCGCCTGAGTAGCCAATTGCCCGAAAAAACAGTTGCACGTGTGTTAGGCGTGATGGGCTTGATTAGCGTTGGGTTCTTATGCTTTATGTTATTTACGTCGAATCCGTTCGATCGCTTGATACCCGCTCCCATTGATGGTCGAGACTTAAATCCCTTGTTACAGGATTTCGGCATGATTGTTCACCCACCAATGTTGTATATGGGCTACGTCGGCTTTTCGGTGGCATTTTCATTTGCGATAGCTGCCTTGATGGGGGGAGAACTCGATGCTGCATGGGCGCGCTGGTCAAGGCCGTGGACGCTGGTTGCCTGGATGTTCCTTACACTGGGTATTTTCATGGGTAGTTATTGGGCATACTACGAATTAGGCTGGGGCGGTTGGTGGTTTTGGGATGCGGTTGAAAATGCATCCTTCATGCCATGGCTGGTCGGAACTGCCCTGATTCACTCTCTGGCGGTGACAGAAAAACGCGGCAGTTTCAAAAACTGGACCGTACTTCTGGCGATCATAGCGTTCTCGCTGTCGTTACTTGGCACCTTCCTGGTTCGCTCTGGCGTATTGACTTCAGTGCATGCGTTTGCGACCGATCCGCGACGCGGATTGTTTATCCTGATCTTTCTCGCTATTGTCATTGGTGGCTCTCTCACGCTCTATGCATGGCGGGCACCGAAGGTTGGCCTTGGTGGAAAATTCAGCCTGTTTTCGCGCGAATCGACGTTATTGATCAATAACGTGTTGTTCCTCGCTGCGGCAGGAACAGTCTTGTTAGGTACTTTGTATCCCCTGTTTCTCGATGCCCTTAATTTAGGGAAAATTTCTGTCGGTCCGCCGTATTTTGAGGCGGTCTTCGTGCCCTTGATGATTCCCATTCTTGTGCTACTTGCAGTCGGACCGTTTGTTCGCTGGAAAGAGGCCAGTGTGAAAGAAGTGCTGCATCGTTTGCGCTGGGTTGCGCTTGGTGCAGCCGTGTTTGCATTCGCTGCCGCTTTGTTATTTGTCTCATCCGTGATGGTGGTGGCGGGTATCACAATCGCGGTCTGGATACTCTTGGCGAGCGCTTCGCACATGATTGAACGTTTGCGACATGCACCGCAAGGCACCTCTTTGTGGAAACGGATTAGTAGTCAGCCACGCAGTTATTGGGGCATGTTGGCGGCGCATGCCGGGATCGCAGTCTTTGTTGTGGGCGTCACGCTCGTTAAGGGTACGGAGACCGCCAATGACGTCAGCATGCGTGTGGGCGAATCTACTAGTGCCGGTGATTACACTTTCCGTTTCATTGATTTGAAAGAAATCAAGGGCCCCAATTATATGGCGACACAAGGCACTTTTGAGGTTACCCGCGGGAATGAAAAAATCGCGACCATGATGCCGGAGAAACGCTTATATACCGTGCAGCAAATGCCGATGACGGAGGCTGCCATTGATCGCGGTTTTACGCGTGATTTGTATGTCTCTCTTGGTGAAGAGACGGCCCAAAACGTTTGGGTAGTAAGGGTCCAGCATAAGCCGTTCGTGAGCTGGATCTGGAGCGGTTGTTTGATGATTGCCCTAGGTGGTTTCTTGGCTGCATCAGATCGTCGTTACAGAATCAGGTCACATAAACAAACTCAGCTCGCGCCACAGATTGTCAGGGTTGATCCCAACAAGGTGACGAGTTAGATCATGAAACGCTTCCTTTTGCCGCTTGCCATTTTTATGGCGTTGCTCCTGTTTTTAGGGGTGGGTTTGCGATTAAATCCTCGTGAAATACCATCCCCTTTTATTGGCAAGCCCGCCCCTACATTTACGTTAACGCAGTTGAGTGAACCCAATAAAGCAATATCTCCACAGGATATGCTGGGTAAGGTCTGGTTGTTAAATGTGTGGGCGTCCTGGTGCGTATCTTGTCGGCAAGAGCACCCTGTGTTGATGGATTTTTCTAGACAAGGCGTGGTGCCAATTATCGGCCTCAATTACAAAGATAAGCGCGAAGAAGGCCTTGGTTGGCTACGACAGTTTGGCAACCCCTACCAATTATCGGCATTTGACGGGAGTGGTCGAGTTGGCATTGACTATGGTGTTTATGGTGTTCCCGAAACTTTCCTTATCGATAAAAAAGGCGTCATCCGGCTCAAACACGTGGGTCCGGTCACTCCTGAAGTGATTGCAGAAAAACTTTTACCTTTGATTAAAGAGTTGAACCGTGCATAAATTTATTTTAGCTTGTGTCCTCGTCTTGTTGGCTGCATTTGCCCATGCAAATGACGTGGCTACTCTAGCTGCCAATCCTGAACTGGAAAAACGTGTTCAGGCCATTTCAGAAGAATTGCGTTGTCTGGTATGCCAAAATCAAACGATCGCCGATTCGCATGCAGACTTGGCAATCGATTTAAAAAATCAGGTGCGCGAGATGCTGGTGCAAGGTAAAAGTAATAAGGAAGTGAGCGACTATATGGTGCAGCGATATGGCGATTTCGTCCTGTATCGGCCTCCGGTCAAGAGCACGACATGGTTGCTGTGGTTCGGTCCTTTCTTGTTGCTGATCGGCGGTGTCATATTGCTAGGTTTGAAATTAAAAAATCGCCCGCAACCAGAAGTTCTACCTGAAGCCGACATGCAGCGAGCGGCCGAATTATTACGCAACACCACCGACGTCAAGGAAACGAAATGAGCGTATTTTTTATTGTCGCCGCGCTGCTAACGGCAGGTGCGCTGATGTTTGTTCTGCCTCCGTTATTACGTAAAGATATTGACCTCAGCCAGCATGTGTTGCGTGATGAAATTAATTTAGCTGTGTTGCGGGATCAAATGCGTGAGCTTGATGCCGATCTGGCGGCAAGTACGATCAATCCAGACGCCTATCAAAGCGCAAAACTTGAGCTTGAGAGGCGCGTGGCCGAAGACGTGCAAGCTGCTGCTGCGATCGAGAGTATTCAATCGGACAAACCTTGGACCGCAGTAGTAGTGGGCGCGGGTGTCCCTATTCTTGCTATCGCACTTTATTTTTTACTGGGTTCTCCAGGGGTATTTGATCCAACTAAAGCCGCGGGCACGCAAGGCTCGGCAAATCAGGTCACTGAGGAACAAATTATTGCGATGGTTGCTGGGCTTGAGCAGAGCCTCAAGAGCAAACCTGATGATGCGCAAGGCTGGAATATGCTGGCTCGCTCTTACCATACAATGGGGAAATATCGTGAGGCTGCAGTTGCCTATGCAAATGTGGTGAGATTAATCCCAGATAATGCCGATCTGTTGGCCGACTATGCTGATGCCTTGGCGATGGCACAAAATAGAAGCTTATTAGGGCAGCCTGAGAAAATAATTGCGCAGGCGCTCATCGTTGATCCTAAAAATGTGAAAGCACTTGCCTTGGCGGGTAGTGCAGCATTTGATAAACGCGATTTTCAGACAGCGGTCACCCAATGGAAAAAAATTCTGTTACTGGTACCGCCCGATTCTGAAACGGCACGCTCAACCATGAGCAGCATCGCTGAAGCGCAACGTCTCGCGGGTGAGCCAGGCACAATACCAACACCAGCAACTGTCGCACCAAACGCTCCTTCGACGGCAGCTCAGACGACGGCAGCTCAGACGACAGCAACTCAGACGACAGCAACTCAGACGACAGCAACTCAGACGACAGCAACTCAGACGACAGACATGGTGAAAGTAGAAGGATCAGTTGAAATCGACGCAGCGGTACGAGCCAAAGTGGCAGATACCGATGCGGTCTTCATTTTTGCCCGTGCCGCAGAAGGGCCAAAGTTCCCGCTT
>JACMRF010000061.1 GCA_014376575.1 Undibacterium sp. | reverse complement strand
TTGAAAAACCGATACTCTCCGCTGCCATTGGTTCTAGCGTCTAGCGTTGCTATCGGAATTGGTACATTTTTGGTCTCTAGTTCAGGATTTAAAGCGCCGGTCTCAATTCAGGTACTCGTGGTCGTTGGATTCACGTGGGGCATTATGAATCAGTTAGATAACTTTATGATTCGACGTCGACTTAACGCGGCAATCGAGTTAATCCGAATTCATGATTCCCGACTCGAACAAAGGAACGCTAATCTTCGCTAGGATGACCGGATCGCTCGTGACGAAAGGCAAAAGTCGGGCAGTATCTGTCGATTAAGTTTACCTGCCCATTTTTTCGATAGCAGACTGAGTATTTATCGCACTCAACAGATGTATTCGCTGGGTGAGCAAAATTTAAACAATCTATTTGAGATGCGAAAATGGGGTTTTCGGTTAGACGGTGGTGGTTCCAACCACTTATCATCTTTGTTTCGATGTTTTGTGTAACGCCCCTTTTCGAGTTGGCAGGCTTCATATCGCCGCTTTCGACTGGAGAACATGCTTTCGCTGGTATCGCACTTTACGTCGTCACGACCTGGGGGATAGCATTTTTTATAGGCCATTGCATCAGTTATGTCGTGACCAAACTTGCTCCTCAATTCAAGTTTCAAAATGATTGAAGGCGTAGGTCGATCAGCGATCGGCGCATGTCGGTTAGAAGCACCAACAGATCGCCACAGCGCTTGGCATCTCAAAGGGCGTCGTCACCAAGTATGTCTAGCTGGCAGCCGCCGCAAGCCTGGATTGGGCGGCAGTGCAAGACGCTGACGAATCCGCGCTGGAGCGGCGGCTGTTGGTCGCTCGTGAATGCCCGCACGATCATGTGCAACCGGATTACGGCCGCCTGCATCATGAATTGCGGCGCAAGGGCATGACGCTGATGCCACTGTGGGAAGAGCACCGCGCCGACTACGCGGACCGGCACACCTACAGCTACTCGCAGTTCTGCGCGAATTATCGGCAATTCGCCCGCCAGCTCAAGCGGTCGATGTGTCAGAGGCTAGTGCTGCCTCCAGTTTTAACTGGACTCTTCCGATAACGCCGTCGGGCTGCCGATGTTATCGGGCCACTACACCTACCGCTGCCTGTCAGCTTTAAATTTTTGAAATTCCAATGAATCACACCCGCCAGCTTCACCCAATATTTTTAATGCATCAGTGCGTTTGAAAAGCAAAGCCAGCATTGCAGCGCTGCGACCTTTCGCATCGACGGCACCAATATCAGCCCCGTTCTCGACCAAGACTTTTAGTGCCTCGGTGCTGTTGTGGATAACCGCAAGCATTGTCGCGGTACGCTGGCTGTGATCCCTCACATTCTTCGCGGCACCTGTTTTCATCAAGAGCGTCATCGCATCAGTGTGGCCGTTGATCCCGACACGCATCAAAGCCGTCTGGCCATTTTGATCTTTCTGATTGATGCTTACCTCTGTGTCGATGAATAGCTGCAGCGCCTCCACCTGACCTTGGCTTGCTGCGTGCATGAATGCATTATCGCCATTGAGGTCAGTGGCTTCAAAGTCTGCCTTCGCATTCATTAAAACTTGAAGCACTTCGACATGGCCATGCATGGCGGCGAGCATGGCTGGCGTATAGCCATCGCGATCACGCACATTGAAGTCCGCTCCAGCATCAATGAGTGTTTTCAATACCTCCGCATTGCCACTTTTTGCCGCCAGCAAAGTGGCGTTATATCCATCGGGATCTCTAGTTTCTATTTTCGCACCGGCCTTAACCAGGTGGAGCATCGCATCAGAGCGATTAAACAGCGCCGCAAGCATTACTGTTGTCTGGCCATTGGCGTCGACGGCCTCAAGATTGGTATCCGATTCGAGCAAATTTTTGAGAGTCTCAAGTTGATGATGGATCACCGCTTGCATGAGGGGGCTGCGTTTTTTTTCGTCACTCAACTCAATCGTTGCGCCAGCCTTTTCCAACATGTTCAGCGCATCGGAGTAGCCGTTGCGCAAAGCGAATATTGCCGGTCCGTCCAAATATACCCCGGCGCCGATCAACACTTTTAGCGCGTGAAGATCCTCGTTTTGAATAGCAAGCATCGCTGCTGAGCGATTCTCATGATTGAACAGTTCAAGCTTGGCTTTGAATTTAATTAGCGTCCGAAGGACAATGAGATGACCATTTTTCGCGGCAAACATGGCTGCCGTATTACCATCAGCATCCATTGCATTGACGTTTGCGCCAAGTTTTATTAAGGAGTGCAATGCTAAATTATTACTGCCTTGGACTGCCAATAGAAGGGCATCATCGAGATTTGCGCCAGCATTGATCAAGCTCTTTAAGGCTATTGTGTTGTTATCTTGCGCGGCTTGAAGGACAGCTGCATTGATATCAGCACCGACGCTAGCCAAAGACTTCAACGCATCAACATGCGCATTGTTAGCAGCAAATTTTACGGATTCATCGAGTTTTACGCCGCCCTTCAACAAGACTTTCAACATAAGCGTATCGCCATTGAGCGCTGCGATCATTGGCAAGGGGCGTCGTTGCGCATCGGTGAGATTAGCCCTTGCGCGATGCTTGAGTAAAACTTCCGCAGTCTCACAGAACCCGTTTTCCACGGCAATCATTAGAGCTGTTTGTCCACTGCGATTGGAAGCATCTTTATTCGCATGCGCCCTAATCAAAGCTTCTACCGCCGACAAATTGTTCTTCTTTGCGGCCAGCAACAAGGCAGTATTGGATGACGCATCACTCGCTTCCAGGAACGCACCCAAATCAACCAATGCCTTTATCGCATCAGAATGTCCCTGTTCGGCGGCGATCATGAGTGGGGTATATCCTCTGCGATTGCAAGTGGCGATGCTAACGCCTGCATTTCGTAATAATAGGACTGCGCCTGCATGGCCACGTGCAACCGCAATCATGATGAGGTTATTGCTATCTCTACCAAATACCTCCACATTTGCCTTGGCCTTGATAAAAACGTCTAAGGCTTCAAGATGCCCGTTTTCGGCTGCGTACATGATGCCCGGGTATCCACGTGAATCCCAGACGTTCTTATCCAAGCCAAAATGGAGTAATGCCTCAAGTGTGTCAGCGTGTCCGCCACGTGCGGCCAAAATGACGCCGTTCTGATTCACCTTGTTCGTTGCAAAGACGTCGGCATTTTTTTCTTCGAGCATCAGCATCAAGGCAGTTTCCCCGGTGCCAGCCGCGATTAACAAAGGGGTATTGCCAAGCTTGTCCGCGCCATCTATTGGCACTCCAGCGTTTAGGAAAATCATGACCGCATCTTCGCTCCCGCTAGTGACAGCGCAATGCAATGCGTTTGATCCTAATCCATTCGTTGCGTGGACATTCGCATTGGCTCCCATCAAACGCGATATCAAAGCAAGATTGCCATCACATGCAGCGAGCATCATAGGGGTATTACCGGCACGGTCAACAACATTGACATCGGCTTTGCCATCAATCATTTTCTCAACTGCGGCATAGTTGCCTGCATAGGCGCTCAGCAGCAAAATTGGCGCACCCCAGCTTTTGTTGGATGACTTTGAACTTTTAAAAATTTCAGCCAACTCATCAAGCCATTTTTCATCACGGGGTGAACGATTGAGTTTGATGCCCTCATCGAGCAAATGATGAGCGATGCTTTGCAATACCTCTTCAGATTTCGCACTGCTTATGCCCTGTGCCTGCAGGTTGTCGACGATGGCGACAGGTGACACACTTAACAGGTCGAGTGTAGGCATCTCAGAGCAATCGCCATCATGGTCGATCCAAAAAAGGTCGCCCAATTGCATGATGTCGCGCGCTCCGATATTACCTTTCTTAAGCCAAATCACATCGTTGTAATCAACCAGTTTGCTCGACCGCAGGCTTCCCATAAAATGCTTGGCAACCAGTGTAGGCTTTTGGGTTAATTGGTATCGATACAGATCATCGTCAGGGACAGGGAGCAGAAAATTTTCGGTCGGCACAGGGCCAAATTCTTGATCGAGCGAAGCCTGCGCAAGATTTTTTGTAATGTTAAAAACATGCGATAAATCCTCGCCGCCAAAAGCCCTATTGACATCCAGGTTAGCACTAGCTACCGCCTCTTTGATCTTGGCCAAATAGTCATCTGCGATCACTGTCGCTAATCGGCTCGGGTCGATCGTCGCCAACACCTTGTTTAGGCATTCACGTAAATTGTCTTGCGTAATCGCATGCTCAACCGAGCGGATAAACGCATCATTGCGAAGCGCAATTCCCATTTTGCTTGCAACATAATTGAAATAGGCGTTGACGTAATGCACCTCATAGCCTTCATGATAATTGTGATGGTTTTTCACGTAATCGGTAATGAGTGCCTCGACCATGCGGATTTTGACGCGATGCGCAACACCTTTAAAGCCAGCAGCTGAATGTCGTAAGCTTGAAATCGCTTCCTGCAAGCCAGTCCCCACACCACCAGAGCACATCACCATTGCGCCAGACATTGTTCTTACCGCATCCATCCGGCGAATAAGCGGTATCCCTTCATTGCGCAACTGACGCAATAGCGCGTGAAAGTCCTCCTTGATCGAACCAAACATGAGGCTATTATGCGTACTAAAATAATCTACCTCTTCATCAAAAAGATGATTTTTTAAAACAACAAAGCATTGATGCACATCAACGATCAAATCACGGTCAATTGGAGGATTCAAACTCTCCGCATTATCGACAAAAAAACGAACGACCTTATCCAGCACATCGGTGTACTCAGTCTTACACCGTGCAAAGTCAGACCCAACACGGAACTCTGTAAACGTCATGCCAGGATAGGTCTTGCCGGAAAAAATAATCGGATTAAACGCATCGACATGCGGCACATCCGCAACACCCTCGTCCTGGAAAGGTGTAAAGAAGGATGAATTAAAGACAGGACGTATGGCTGACATAAGGGCGTTGGGGCGCTTCAATTTAAATTTAGTACAGAATTTAAGCACGACAACATGCAGGCTACATGTTGCCTACCGTTTTACCCTTGAGCACGCCTTAACGTAGGGTCATGCGGCGCAAGTGCCTTGATTAGTTTGCTGTATTCTCTAAGGGCATTAGCTCCGTTGATTGGCCTGCGTGGGTCGAACACATTTTCGTACCTCCTTAAAAACCAATCGCACTCATCGCTACCGCCATGCTTAACGATGTCAAAAAAGTCTCTCCTCAGTCTTGCAATATGCTCGCCTGAAACACCACCACTCACGATGCGCGTGACGTATTCGGCAACCTCTTTTTCGCTCAGGTCATGAACATAAAGCAGTCTGCCATTAGAACCCAAGCTAAAGGCCATTGGCTCGACATTCTCGTTAAGCGGATCTCTTTGTAAACGTTCGGCCGCTTCTTCAGCTGCACGTTGGCGAGCGCGTTCAGCTACTTCGCTTGCCAGACGCGCTGCTTCCGCTTGTGCGCGTCGCACTTCCTTATCATGCGCACGCTGCCGTGCTTCTTGCTCTGCTCTTTGTTGTGCTTCCTGCCTAGATTGATTTTCTCTTTGTTGGCGGGCTTGTTCTTCAGCTTGCTTCTCGCGCTGCGCACGAGCAGCACTGAATTTTTCTGCACTCGCCTTCTGCCGCTCAGAGAACTGGAAGTGCGGACCTTTATATTGGGTGCGCCTCATGTTGCTTTGATGTTTATCAATCTCTTCGGCGCTGATGACATTGCCACTGACATCCACTTGGCATCCGCGCGCTAAACACATCACCGAAGGGTCTATCACCGTCAACCTATTACCAGCCAAGTTGAGCTTAATCAGGCTCCCCAATCTGTCCATGCCGACTGGCAAATTCACCAACTGGTTACCAGATAAATCTAATTTTTTCAAGTGCGTCAGTTGTGTAATCTCAGGCGGCAAATCCCGTAGGGCAAATCCCTCTAAAACGAGCGTCGTATTTTGTGGGTTTTGCCAAGCAAGTTTAATCTCCTCGGCGGCTTGTTTTTTGTTCAGTTGTCCGGCTGCCCATCTATCCAGGCCAGCATTAAATACACGTTCAGCGTGTGCTCTTTTTTCTTGTTCTGCCGCTTTTTTCGCCTGCACGTTTCTCTCAGCGGCCGCGCCTGACATTTGGTAGCTCGAAAAAATAAACTTCGGCCCGGCGTAGCCACGTGACTCCATGAGATCCTGAAGCCGTATGATCTCTTCGCTACGGATTGGATTTGAGCCGCAATTGACATTGCGGCGTCCCAACCCCATTAAGGCACTACCAAGGCCAAATTGATTGTTTGATAGGTTAATCTCGCGCAGTTGCTTTAATTTCGCGAATACATCGGGCAAACTGTCGAGAGACAGGCCGCTTAAATCCAATGCGGGACAATCATCCGCCTTGCACGACTTGATTTTCTCGATCGCTTGCATCCTATGCGGATTTTGCCCGGCCCATGCATTTAAAATCTCCACGAATTCTCGCTCAGCCTCTAATTTTTGCCGGAGCGCGTTCGCCTGTATTGTTTGATTCTTGGAAAAAGTATACTGAGGGGTATGCATGTCGCTCTGCGACATTTGATCCTGCATATGCACAATGTCACGATCTACAAATGCATTCATACCAATGTTGATCTTAACGGGATGGTTAATCCGGTCAAAGATTTGAATAACGCCTTCGTGCCCTACAAGGTGATTGGTGTTCAAATTTAACTGTGCTAGCTCGGGTAGGTTGAGGATACTTTCTGGAAGTGTCCGTAATTTGTTAAAAGATAAATCTAGCTCTTCCACGTGTGTGAGTTGCCCAATCTCCGGCGGCAAATTAACCAATGAAAGATAACTGAGGTCGAGAGATGGATTGAAGGTGCGCTTGCACTCTATGATTGCGTCTTTAGCCTTAATTTTTTCAGCATCCCCTGAGGCCCATGCGCTAAGGCTATTCAAGAACTTCTTTTCTTCGCTTTGCTTGTGCGCCTCTCTCTTTTGTAAAGCACGTAGGCGTTGCAATAGCGCTGGATCAAACTCAATGCGTGAGCCGTTTGACCGATTGCTGTCAAGTTGTGCCGCGAGCCGGAGAAGATCTTTATCGTTAATCGGGTTAGGCGATAGTTTGACTTTGCAAGCAGCGGGTAAAGTAAAGATGGATGATGGCAAATGCGTTAACGGATTATTGGATAAGTCCAATGTCGTTAAATTGGGAAGTAGGCCAAAATGATCTGGCAATGCAGTGAGAGCCAGATTGTCGAGACTCAAATTACCGGAATTATCGCGGCGGCATCTTTGGATTACATCATATGCGCGACAGCGTCCTTCTTTTTCTTGACTGCTCAAGCCTTGCTCGTTTTTCCAGGTAAAAAACACCTCATTTAACACAGCGTTAAATGAGGTATTGTTGATCTTAAAAATTGGTCCGTCATACCCAGCTTGCGTCATAGAATTCGCCAATTCTGGCAAATATTCATTCGCTATGCCATTGCCATCAATATCAATGACACATCGAGACGGCAGATCCCCGGATAAGTCGTTGTGCGTTAGAGCGTGTACATTAAAAATATTATTATTTGATAGATTCACCGATTTTATGTTGGGTAAATCACGCGTGTTTTTTAGCGAAAAAAATTGAGGGTTGTCGTGTGCTTTTGCTCGATTATTCTCGGAAAAAAAGTCTGGATTGCCATTGAGATTCAACTCCTCAAGATGTTTTAAATCGCCAATCGCCACTGGCAAAGTTTTAATATTGAGTCCGGAAAAATCAAGCGTCCTCGATTGATCTTGTTGGCAGTTGTAGATTTTTTTAATTACCCGTGCAATTGTTGCCGTACCCTCTGTGCCAGAGGCATACTGCAGCCACTCGCGCAGACCATCACACAATTGTGCTGCGCTACGCAGCGTTTCATCGGTGTCGTTTTTAAATGTCGGGCCGTCATATCCAGATGCACCTAACGCGATGGCCAAAGTGACGAGATCGTCTCTAGTCAAGAGAGGGTTGTTCGAAATATCGACAACACATCCCGATGGTAATTTTGATACAGAATCAGGAATACGCGCTAGATCGTTTTCGCACAAGGTCACGTATTTGATGTTGATCAAAAGCCCGATTTCATCTGGAAATTGCGCGATACAGTTCCCGGTTAGATCCAACGATTCGAGTTTCGGATAAGTCACTAGCTGTGGCGGCAATTCTGTCAAGTGCAATCCACTCAGGTCAAGAGTTGTTGCTTTACGCGACAGCTTTGACAATCTTTCTAATGCCTCTTTGCGCTGCTCACCGCCGCCTGCGGCTATCCATTGTTGATTTTCCTCCGATGCGATATCGATGTGTGGCCTCAAAAAATTGAGCATATTCGAGGTACGTTGTCGACCGTTGTTGGTATTGGCGCTTCGCGAAAGGTTGTTTGAGCTTATCGTGCAACGTGAGCCAAGCCGCCTGTTTAGATCAGCAACATCATTTGGTGGCACACCGGTAAAGCTTACGTCGATCATTCTCCAATTCTGATTTTCATAGATGTGGGCTGGCAGCACGGTGAGCTGTGGGTTGTCACGCAACACCAATTCATTTAGATGCGACAACTGTCCGATTTCAACTGGCAATGTCGATAGATTCAGTGAACCTAAGTCAAGTTTTGTTTTGGTCCTGTCGGCAGCAGCCGCAAAAATACGGTCAGCAGCTTCCGCTGCATTGGCATGGTTAGAACTAGGCTCAACATTGTTCACCCAATCATTAAGCTGTGCCCGCAAACGCGTCATCGCATGAAAATGGGCGAGGGGATCGCCTACGCCAGATCTATTCCTACGGCCCCATGGGCTGCTGAACATATTGTTGAATGCCTGCCGGATCTGTTCCATAAAATGACCTAGTGAGTATCGTTTGTTGATTGAAAAATTGAGATCGGAAATTGAATTAGGTGAGGCGCAAATCTTCTTGCGCTTTTCTGGGTTGCAATGACAATATTTATGTTTAAAATATCTGCATGGTATTTCAATGGTTCAAGCAGTTAATCCCGACGCTGCTCACATCGGACGACACTTCCAAGGAAAAGTGCAGTAGTTGTGGCAGCTAATACTACGCAACTACAATTTGCCCTCTGTGCGCCTTACCGTAGGATCATGCGGTGCAAGTGCCTTGATCAGTTTGGTGTATTGCCTAATTGCGTTAGCTCCGTTGATTGGCGTGCGTGGGTCGAACACATTTGCGTACCTCCTCATAAACCAATCACACTCATCGTTACCGCCATGATTAACGATGTAATGAAAATCTCGTCTCAGTCGTGCAATATGCGCGCCAGAAACGCCTCCACTCACGATGCGGATGACGTATTGGGCAACTTCTATTTCGGTAACGGCATGAACATAAAGTAGTTGGCCATTTGCGCCAAGATTAAAGGGCATTGGCTCAACATTCGCGTTGAGCGGATCTCGTAACCGTTCGCGCTCCCGTTCCAATTCTTGTTGACGCGCACGCTCAGCAGCTTCGCTTGCCAGCCGCGCTGCATCGGCTTGTGCGCGTCGCACCTCTTCCTCATGCGCACGCTGCTGCGCTTCTTGATCCGCTCTTTGCTGTGCTTCTTTCTCTGCTCTTTGCTTGGCCTGCTTTTCTCTTTGTTGACGCGCTTGTTCATTGGCTTGCTGCTCGCGCTGCTTGTGGGCGCGACGGACTGCGTTGGCGCTAATCTTCTGCCTTTCAGAAAATTTAAATTTTGGCCCGCGATAGTTACTGGCGTCCATTGCGGTCTCGGCGCTATAAATATGTTCAGGATCAATAGCGTTATCACTCACATGCACTTGGCACCCGTGAACCAAGCCCGTTAGCCCATTACCTATTTCGTTAACGCGATTCCCTGTCAAATTGACGTTAAGAAGATTGTGCAAGTTACCTATGCTACTGGGCAAACTACTGAACAGGTTGTAGGACAAATCCAAACGCTTCAAGTACGTCATTTGCGAAATCACGGGCGGCAAATCTTGAAGGCAGCCATTGTTACGCGGATCGCCATTCAATTTCAGCGTCTCGCTCTTGTCTGTCCAGCAGCGTTTGATGACAACTGAGGCTTTTTTCTTGTGGGGGAAGATGTCCGCCCAGTTATCCACGCTTTTATGGAAGGCACGCTCCGCTTGCGCTGCTCGCTCGGCTTCTAGTGCCTGTTTCTCGGCCTCTGCCACCTTTTCTGCTTGCACCTGTCTTTCTTTATCTGCTCCTAATTGTTGCTGAGGTGAGAACATGAATCTCGGCCCTAGATAACCGTCCTCTTTGATTCGATCCTGAAGCAGGATAATCGTTAAGTTGGGTAGAGGATTGCCATCCAAGATAACCTCGCGCGGTCCCAGGCGCATTAAGGCATCAGCTTCCTTAAACTGGTTGTTGGACAAATCAATTTTTTTAATCCAGGGCAGGTGCGTAAATATGTCAGGCACACTATTGATCGACATGCAGGTTAAATCCAGTGTGGGTAAGCGGGACTCCTCTGATAGCTCGATTTTCTCTGCTACTTGCAACCTGTTTGCATCGATACCTGCCCAGTCACGCAAGTCCTTGACAAAAATTTGCTCGACATTGGCGCTGTCTTTTTGAGATTTAGAAAATTCGTATCTGGGCGTTTTATCCGCATTTTGCGCCATTTGTTTTTGTGTCATTTTCACCGTCCGGCCGCTGATATTATTCCCCCGTACATCAATGTTGATCGGACGTACAAAGCGATTTAAAAGCGCAAATGTTTCATCATTTAATTGGTTAGTGTTGACATTAAGATGCGCAAGCAGAGCTAGCTGGGTGATGCTTTCTGGTAGGTGCGCTAGTCCAGTTTCTGATACATTCAAGTGCGTCAAGTGTGACAAATGTCCTATTTGCAGTGGAAGCTCAAGAAGTTCAAGCCCACTTAAATCAAGCGATGTGGCAAGGGATAATATGCAAAAGCGGATTTTTTCCACTGCGATCACCCTGTCCATCTTGCCCGTTGCCCATATAGATAACTCACTTTCTAATGCGCTTGCGTTTTGTTGTCCCGGTTGCGCCGGTCGCGGCACTTGTTGGTGTGGATTTTCCCCATAGCGTGCGTTGAATAAATTAACCAGTTGTTGGGGATTAATCTCTAATGGCGCGTTAGGATCAAGGTGGTCGAACCCAAGTAAGGGTGGCGATATAAGGACGGAACAATTGGTATGTAAATTTCGCATTGACAATGGCAAATGCGTAATGGGATTGCCGAATAAATTTAATGTTTCCAGATGCTTTATACGCCCGATGTCTTCTGGCAGTTCGTCAAGGCCAAGGCCTGCTAAATCGAGGTGAATATAAAGGTCATCATCACCCCCGTATCGCCTCCAACTTTCACTTTCACTAATCGCATAACGTATTCTCTCTGCTGCAGTCTGCCTACAAGCATTGCCAGCTGCCCATTGCTCCAAATTAAGCTCTGGTGCACGCCCCCTTCTTGGCACACCTTGCCTGGGGTAAGCGCTCTCAGTCACTTTGCAGCGCCCCTCATAGCCGGTGCGAAGCATCGCGACATACTCCGGTGTAAGGCTTGTGACGCGCACATCGAGCTCTTCGAGTCCCTTATGTGACAGAATACTTTCCGGTAAGACGCACAGCTGCTCATTGTTGAACAAGGTCAATTTCTTCAGGTGCCCCAGGTGTCCAAACACGTCAGGCAATGTCGTTAGATGCAGGCCATCCAAATCAATCGTTGTTGCGTCTGTTTTTAAAACAAATGCAAGCACCCGTTCGCGCGCTGCCGTCTTGTTCTGAAGGTTTTGCGGCACCTCTGGCAGGTTCACCCAGGCATCAAGCTGCTCCGTTAAGTGATACAAGGATTCAAAATATGCCCTTTGACCATTTGCGAAATTGCCGAAATTCTGCTGGTTTGGGACATTACCACCGTTGGCTTGCCTTACATTTTCCACGGGATGATCTCCTGCTGATTTGCTGTTGGGTTACGATTGCTTATTGCTTTTGAGTATGGATTTGAAACCGGTAAAAATTTAATTTTGGTTTGCAGTGTCGAATTTCTTCATTTTCGCTTGCCTGCCTATTGCCTGCCAAAACGCTACGTATGATTTACGAAGCGACGTTTCATAGATTGGATCCTCGCTAGAAAATATATTTTTATAACGCAGCATGAAAGATGCTGCCGTATCCTTATCTGCGTTATTGAAATATTGGTTCATATCTTCTGCAAGCTGTTGAATGTGGACGTCACTGAGCCCACCTAGTTTTAATGTTTCCACAGCCTTATCAGCGTCTTCTTTCGTCATCCTAGAAAATATTGCAATGTGGTCACGTGCAAATAACATTGGCTCTTCTGTTCCTTCATTCACACCAAGCGTCCCCCTACCAGGCTGTTGAAACACTTCTTGTTTAAGTGATGCTGCATGGTCATACGCGATGGAGCGTGCTTCAGTAATTTCGCTCTGTGACATCGTTTTAATAACGTCTACCAAATTATCCAGTTGCCGTCCCTTCAGGTCTTCCATAAATCTATTACCTGCCACATTGAATTCTTTGAGAATTTTGGGATCCATGTAATCCATCCTAAGCAAAAATTGACCAATGTGCGGCACTTTGTTTTCACTTAGATCGATCTTTTCCACAGTTTTGCCAAATCCAATTCCCATGACATCGCTAATTTGATTGTTTGAAAAATTAATTGATTTTAATTTACTACTAATGAAAAACTTAAAGCGAAGAGAGGTCAATTGATTCCCTGCAAAATTCAATTCCTCCAAATTATGCAAACGCATCACACTGTCATGCACCTCTTCGAGTTGATTGCCTTCTAAATTTAATTTTTTGAGTGACTTCAATTTATTGCAATTGATTGTTTCCAAACGATTGAAACTCATATCGAGGAATTCCAACTGACGCAACCAAGGCCCTTCAGGCGGTACATCCAATTGGTTGTTGGAGAGGTTTAAGTGGGTAATTTTCGACGACCCCTTGCGTTTATCATCCGTGAGACTCAGTGTTTTCAGTCGGTTTCCGCTGATATCAAAATATTGCACCCTAATAGGAATCATTTCGTCAACCAGCACTTCAAATCGGTTGTTGGAGAGATTAACGTCAGTTAAATTTAATAGGAACTCAAAACCTCCAGGTAGCGTTGTCAGGCAATTTCTGCTGAGATTAAGCTCACGCAACTCGAACAAGTTGGTGATACATGGCGGCACGCTCGATAGGTTCAAATCACTCAAATCAAGTGCTTGAGAATTGGATTTTTTGCAGAATAAAATTCGCTCTGCGGCCACTGCGCGATCACCATTAACCCTTATGTCTTGCGCCCACTCTGCTAACGCTGTTTCAAAATCAGGTTTATTCTTAGTCGCTGGCACTTCGGGTTGCACGTTTTCTAGGGGTTCACTGTCAACTTTAGTGCTCTCATCCACTACCAAATTCTCTAAACTGAAATCAGCAGGTATGTCGCCAGTTAAACCATCACGAATCTTTTGAATTGGAACCCCAGTTTTTTCTACATTGAATTTTGTGAGCTTGGGCAAGCTTTTCCTGATCTCCAAAAGCTGCTCTGCCGTTTGGTGCAACAAATTATTTGAAAGATTAATCTCTTCCACAGCGCCGCCAAAGCGGAGCCCGGTGATATTACCTATTTGGTTATAGCTGAAATTAACAAGCTTTAAATGATGCAGGTCAGAAAAATCAGCATTGAGATTTCTTAAGTCATTTCGCTCCAGATTCAATTCTTCTAGCGCAGTTAATTCGGTGACTTTACTTGGCAGGGATCTGATCTCGTTCCTTTCCAGATTTAAGTTTTTTAATTTTTTCAGTGAATCAAAATGGTCAGGTAAGGATTCTAGTTTGTTACGGCTCAGATCAAGATTTTCTAGTCGCGTCAACTCGCTTAAACAAAGAGGCAGACTCTTCAAATTTAGCCCGCTTAAATCCAGAGAATGACTATTCTCATTGTTCTTTTCTATGTTTTCTTTGCATGCCAAAATGCGAATCTTTGCCGCTTCACGTTCTTCACTTCCCCCCCCTTTTCCTACCCATGCATCCAACTCATCAACAAACGCAGCAGCACGCTCTTGCTGTTCAGTCAGCTCCGGTTCAGGAGCCGCAAACGATTGTTGTGCCTGATCTTTAGGCGACAATGGCACCTGCTCGACGTCGACTACAGCATCGTTACTGTCGAAGCTCTTCTTACGCAATGGCTTCCGCTCTGTATTGCCATCTACTTGCTGTGGGTCTATGAGAACTTTACTTACGACTGGTGACTCACTCGCATTCACATCACCGAGGTTTACATCCACCTTCAAACTTGACCATCTGCTCTGTTGCAGATAGAAGCGATCGGCCTCTGTTGAGGTACGTCGCGGTGTCAAATCGGGCAAGACCGGACGTTGCGCACCTGGTGCTTGATAGGAGCTTGTACGTGGCGGAATTGAGCTCGCCGCCATGGGCGGAATGCTTTGGGGCTGCTGATCTGAACCCGGTAATGGTGATGAAGCATCCGGCGAACGAGGTAGTGTTGAAGCGCATTGGCCCATGGAGTTTTCTCGCTGTAGAAATGCGTCCTGTTGATTACTTTCATCTCTCGCGTCAACTGGCTTAGGTTCTGCAGGCTCCGGAGAGTGGGAATTATTTCGGGGCGCTTCTTTTGATGCGGGGTCTGGCACAACGCTAGGAGGCGAATTGTCCTGCGCGACATTGGGCTCCTTGAATTGCTCACGTTGCTCCAAGTCATTTGGTTTGCTTTGCCGCCCCCACATTTTCAGAGCCATACTCCGCAAAGATTTCAAATTAGCGGCCAAGGACTGGACTTGTTTCCTAAAGCCTTTGACTTCTTTTTTGGGAGCAGCGTTTTCTGATTTCAGAAAATTGATCTTCAAGCGGTCCCTCAATTGACTCCACCCCTGCTTGAGATTGGGACGCGGACGATTTGACTGTTCAGAAGGTCTGACTGAAGAGGCATCTGAACGATTTGACGATGGATCTCCATCGCCATCTTTTGGTGGAACAGGAGGGGGAATGCCCTCGAAAGTATCTGGCTGAGAATGTACAGCAGGCGTCGGCTCTGGCAACGGGGATTGTTCCGTATTGACCGGCGCATTGCTTGGCGAGGTTGGTGGCTGTCTTGGAGTTAACGGTGGCTCTGCTGGCGGCCGCGCTACATTCGATGGTGCAGCAGATGCTGGTTCTGATGTGAAAGGAACGGTGCCACCACCATTTTCCGCATTGAATGCGTCGAATTTATTGCATAACGCATCCAATTTTTTATTAAATGCAGCAAATTCATCTGGACATTTTTTTTCGTCAGGCAGTTTCTTTGACAAATAGGTAATAAATGTCTGAATATCGCCGCTTTCTACTGTTGGTTTGCCAAGCTTAGGTGTCATGCAAATATTGTAAGCACGCATCACTCTGAGATCTTTTGAGATGTCGAATGGTGTCTTGTCACCGGACGTGCCAAGGGTGAGAAGCGTGCACCGGGCAGGGACCCTCTTTTTTAGTTCGTCAGACGTTTCCTTGAAATTTTCGTTGAAGCGCACATTCACCGATGATAGGTTTGTTAATTGGTCAATGCTGTCAGGAAGATGGGTGAGCTGGTTGGAACCGACATCCAAGGTATGGAGATGCAGTAGTTTTCCGATCGACTCCGGCAAGCTGGTCAGGTTGTTTTTATTCAAAACGAGCTCTCGGACGTCGGACAACTCTCCCATAAATATTTCTGGCAAGTCCGTCAACCAAAGTCCATAGAGATTTAACGTCGTGTAGCCGTACTTTGCGCATTGCATAATTCGGTGCGCGGCTTCTTTGCGCAGCTCATAAAATGAACCTGGACTTTGTACCCATGCATCAAGTGCTTCTTTAAACGCTGGACTGACTGATCGCGCTTGATTTGGTACGGGCGATGTGCTGTGTGCAGCAGAAGAACGAGATATGGGCATAGTGACCGTTCAGACTAAAAAAGGGGACGGTCGCGCCACGTCTACTGAGTAAGCGACCATTTCTAACCGCCCGCCTGGGGCGTGGCAGTTCTGTCATCACAGGCTGTGTGTGTCGCGGATAGAGGTAGTTCCATTTTCAAAAATGGTACTGACCTGACCGGGGATTTTAAGACCACAAATAATTTGAGAAGATAGCTCCCCTCGGTGTCAGGATAGTTGGTAAGTTGCCGATTTAGGCATCCCAACTATTTCCGAGGGCTGGAGCGACAAGATGTTACGCATACCGAAGGCCCGCAAAGACGCAATTCTGAGCAAGATGTTATCCCCATATCCAC
>JACMRF010000060.1 GCA_014376575.1 Undibacterium sp. | reverse complement strand
TATGGTGCCAGTAAAGCAGCCGGCGATGCCCTAGTGAATGTAGCTCAAAAGCACTATTTGTTGCGTACCTCATGGGTTATCGGCGAAGGCAAAAACTTTGTCCGAGCCGTACTGGACCTTGCTAACCGGGGCGTTAACCCCGCCGTCGTTGCAGACCAAATTGGCCGATCAACGTTTACGAGCGAACTGGTTCGCGCTATGGACCACTTATTAACAACCAATGCTCCATTTGGTATCTACAACGTAAGCAACGACGGTGACTCCGTAAGTTTAGCCGAAGAAACGCGTGTGATTTTTAAGGAAGCAGGTTTAAGTAATACAGTATCGGACGTTACAACTGCAAATTATTACGCAGGCAAAGAAAATATAGCACCGCGGCCATCCAAAAGCACCCTCAGCTTAGAAAAACTGCAGGCTACTGGCTTTACATCACGGAACTGGTTGGACGACTTACGGAACTATCTTAATAAGGAGACAATTTAATGAAAGGTATTATTTTAGCCGGCGGTTCAGGCACGCGCTTATACCCAATTACTAAAGGTATTTCTAAGCAGATCATGCCAATTTACGACAAGCCAATGATCTACTACCCGCTCAGTACTCTCATGCAGGCCGGCATACGCGATATTCTTATCATTACCACACCAGCCGACCAAGCGCAGTTCCAGCGCCTTCTAGGTGATGGCAGTGAGCTCGGGATTACTTTGCAGTATGCTGCACAGCCATCGCCAGACGGCCTAGCCCAAGCCTTTATTATTGGCGAAGAGTTCATTGGCCAAGATAAAGTAGCGCTAATTTTAGGCGATAACATCTTTTACGGCGAAGCCTTTGGCCAAAGCCTAGAAGCCTGCGCCGATCCAAACGGCGGCACGGTTTTTGCCTACGAAGTATCCGACCCCGAACGTTACGGCGTCGTAGAATTTGACGACCAAATGCACGCCGTTTCCATTGAAGAAAAGCCAGCACAGCCAAAGTCTAATTTTGCAGTTGTTGGCCTATATTTCTACGACAACGACGTAGTAGAAATAGCCAAAAACATCCAACCTAGTGACCGTGGTGAACTAGAGATAACTACAATAAATGAAGAGTACCTAAAACGCGGCAAACTAAAAGTAAAAACCATGGACCGTGGCTCTGCTTGGCTCGACACTGGTACTTTTGAATCTATGAATGATGCTTCCGAGTATATCCGCGTTATAGAGAAACGTACTGGGATTAAGATTGGGTGTATTGAGGAGATTGCATATCGACAGGAGTTCATAAACGTTGATCAATTAAAGGCAATCGCTGAGCCTCTCGTTAAATCTGGGTACGGAAAATACCTTTTGTCATTAAGCTAGTGTTTTATTGACAAAATGAGGTTTATTTGCTATAATTAGCAAATGCCAGATCTAAAAAAATACGATCAAATGTTCGATTATCTCAGCGCGCCAGTATTGCCAAGCGACGCCGAACATACGGTTGTATTTGGTCGCCAAGATCCGCTCGTAGCCCATGCTCTTGGAGATCTTATAATCCCCGGTTTGGTCGAAACTGCCGTCATCACTGGTGGAATCGGTAAAGATTCAGGTAATTTGGTACAGCAAGGCTTCGACTCGGAAGCGGGATATTTACTCGATCAGGTAGCCAAAGACTCTTTAGTGCGTGGTTACAAAATTCCGACCATAACACTAGACGAGAAAGCTACAAATGGTGGAGAAAACTCTCGGAACTCATTGAATATATTGGAGACAGCTAACAGAAGCACTACAGCGCTCACGGCCGTAGCACACGCAACCTCTATGAGGCGGCTCGCCGAAACGCTCAAACATGAAGCGTCAAAAAGGGCTGGCGTTGAACCAGTTATATATAGAAAGCCAACAAATCATGCTTTTGACCCAACAAACCCAATTGATCGTGAAGAGGCTGCTGCGGAGCTCTTACGCATTGCGGACTGGCCAGCTAAAGGTTTTTTGGGGATACAGCATGATCTACCTGAAGACTTGGTTGATTTCGCACGCAAAAGGCACATTAGTGCACCTAAGCCAGTCGCTTCATGGAAGTCAACGGCGCTCACTTTATTACCAAATAGTATGCGTAAACCAGCAATATATTTGGCGGCTAAGTTCGGTCAAAAATAGTTCAAAATCTGATAAGCTGTAAATATCTAATAAGGACCTTCAATGAAACCATCCGTGCTCGTTGCAATCCCCGCATATCGCTGCGCCGGGCAAATCACTCGTGTTCTCGATGAGATTAATGATAAACTGGCCAGCCGCGTAGCTGAGATCGCCGTGATCGACAATGGTAGCTCCGATGACACAGTTCAAGTAGCACTTGATTATAAGAAGAAGGGCCGGCTCAAGAATCTACACATCTACCAAAACGTCAACAACTACAACCTCGGCGGTACGCACAAAGTTGCCTTTCTGCGGGCGCAGGAGCTCGGTCTAAGTCATGTGATGATCATCCACGGGGATAATCAGGCTAAGAGCGACGAGGGCAACCTACTGCTCGATTACGTTGAGGAGCATCCAGAAACGCAGACAGTGCTTGGTTCGCGGTTCAGTAAAGCATCAACACTGATTGGCTATGATTGGAAGCGCATTGCTGGCAACCGCGTCCTCAACCTGACCTATTCGATAATCACTATGCGAAACTGTCAGGATCTAGGTTCAGGCCTCAACCTGTTTGCGCTACGCGATCTCGATCAGCGTACCTATCTTGGTTTCGCAGACAAGCTGACATTTAACTTCGAACTACTACTGGATTTGATCAGGCGTAATGTAAAATTTGCTTACGTAGCAATTACTTGGCGCGAAGAAGACCAAACGTCTAACGCCCGCAACTTCAACATTTTCAAGACAGCGTTACTCAACTTATTTAGATGGCGCTTCACTCGCACTAAACCTACGACCAATAAGCCTGAAGATTATCAATGCAGGGAAATAAACTAGTGACTGACCTTCAGGTACTGATGCCTATGGGTGGGCTTGGCAGTCGGTTTGCCAAGGAAGGGTACGCCAAACCTAAACTGATGATCGAAGTCGACGGGAGGCCTATGTTCATGCGCGCCTTGGAAAGCTTTAAAAGCGTCCCGGGAGTCCAACACATCTTCGTTATTCGCCAGGAGCACGAGGACGCCTACGACCTAAGTGATCAAATTCGTGCTCTGCTGCCTAACGCTAAAATTGCTCTGCTTGATCACAATACAAGCGGTGCTGTCGAAACTTGTTTGATTGCGCGCGATCTAATAGATGACTCGACCCCCCTGGTGGTAGCCGACTGCGACATCTACTTTGAGTCTTCGGATTACTTCTCCAAAGTTGCTCGAGCCATTGAAACCGGTACACCCGATGGTATACTGCTGACGTTTGATTCAACCGACCCTCGCTATAGCTTCGTTATGCTTGATAATAATGGCAGTGTCGTCCGTACCGCTGAGAAAGTAGCTATCTCCAACCACGCTATTCTTGGTGGTTATTTTTTCCGCAGTGGCGAATTATTCAAATCGCTAGCCGATGATTTCGTGGCCAGTGGACTTCCAGAGGGTTTAAAAGAATACTTTATGTCACATTTGTTTAATATTTTACTGGAGCGTAACGGCGTTATTGAGATCGCCAATATCGACCTAAAATATATTTTTGGTACGCCCGAGGAGCTCGCGAACTATCAAAATGGGAAGCAGTAAACGTCCATACATATTCCTTGGTGTCGGTGTCTTTAACACATTGTTTGATTTTACCTTTTACACGTTTTTAACGTCATTCGTTTTCAAAGACAATGATAAAATTGCGATAGCGGGCGTTATTTCTGGTACGGCGGCGCTGGTATGCGCATTTATTACACACAGTTTGATTACCTGGCGCGGCAGCCATATCAGCCATCGTACGATTCTCAAGTTCGTGGCCTTCACAGGCTTCGGGATGTGGTTCATTCGCCCGTTACTGCTTGCTGGATTTATACGTCTCAATGGACTGTACAGTTGGGTGTTTTCAATCTCATACACACTACACTTACCATTCAGCCGCGATTTTATCGTAAATACTGGCGCTTTCGGCTTCATGGCCGTGATTCTTTTGATCTACAACTACCTTACCTATAACCGCTTCGTTTTTAGCAAAAAGACCGCCAAAGACTAATCATATTGAGCTAGGAAGTCATTGAGCATTTTGACGCCGACGGCGTAGAATTTCAGAACGTTGGCGGGAGTGTAATAGACTTGGTGCTTCAGTCGACGAATATAAAGTGATCCGCCGTGAAACATGGCCGCTTTTTGCTCACCTGTCGTGAGGTATTTTGGCATAACTACGGAACGTACATAGGCACACAGCTCAGTATACTGGACCGATACGTGGTCATCATAGTTGATGGCGCCGTCGATATAATATACTGGACTTTCATCCCGCAGCAGGAATTCATAACCGCTATACAGTGACTGCATATTTTTACCGAAATCAAAGACTGGGCCGTTGAACAAGTTGCCGTCGGGTGCCGGGTCAATTAGCAATGGCTCGTCGATGGCGCTCACGAGTAGATTATCGACGATAACGTCGCCGTGTGTCAGGCCGCTTTCATTGAAGCTCGTAAGGTCTTCCCAAGCTTGTGGGTGAGCTTTGATCTTATCGAGTATTCCAAACAGGTTGTCATACGTTTTGCCATTGATACTGATGGTTGGTTGTGCGGCAACATTAATCAGTTCTGGTTCGACCTGAGCGGCTTTTTCGTAGCATACGTATAGGTGTTTATCGAGGTAGGCTCTGAGGTCGCTATCCCGGCCTATGACTGCTTTCGATTTACTATGTACAGACTTAGCTAGATCACGCCAAACCTTGTCCATAATTTGCTGCGAATCCTTTATTGGGCGGCGATGAATGTAATCAAAAAACAACACGTCGTCTTCGCGGAATTCCAGATCAATAGCGTAATAATCGTTGGTCTTTTCCTCGCGCAGGACATTAACAATGTTTTTCGCATTTGAGTGTTCAACGAGCCAATCGTGCTGGGCACGTAGACGGTCTTCGAACTCTAAGGGAATGATCTTTTTGACAACCTTTTTTCCATCCTGCAGCGCAAGTATTGTGATCGCATCCGAACCACCTTTAAAGTATTTGAGTAGGCGGAAGTTGTCCGCGCGCTCTAAGCGGTGAACAATCTTAGACAGGCTGTTGCCGGAGAAGTAATTCTCCAGAAAGCTAGCCATCTCGTAACTTATATCCTCGTCACGGTACAGCTTGTTGCTGAGCGACATGACTGATGCACGCTTTGGCCGCGTTTCCCAGAAACTCTCACGGGTTTTGACAAAAAATAGTACTACGCCTATAAACGCAATTGGCAACACAAGGACTGTCCATGATAAAAGATTCATAGCGAGAAGTTGGTCTTCTGCAATGTTGATCATTTCTATAAAACTGTTACTAAAATATGTAAATGTACCGAGGTTCGCTGGTCCAGCTGGAAGTGCTACTCCGAAGTATGGTGCAACAGTCAACGTAAGACGTTCTTGAATGTTCAGGTTCGCCGCTAAATACTGCACGACAATCAGAGTCGATAGCAGATAGAAAGCCCAGGACGCTAGACTAAGTCCGAGGTAACGAGCTATACGACGCATGGTCAGTGTTTGCTGCAATCCATATATGATCGACCAGGCTTTGAAGCGCAGACTATTTTTAAGGGAGTCATTAAGCAGGCTCGTCAACTTATACCACGCAAGGAGTAAATATTTGTTTTCCTTCGCAACCAGGGCCAACAAACTAAAGATGGTTAACGCTGCCGCGAGCAAACTGAACATTACCACTGTAACCCGGGGATATATCGTATGTTGCGGATGAACCGCGAAGCCAACCGAAGCCAGTATTAGCGCGTCGACGGCACGCTCAAAAATAATAAATACTAATGCCAAACTAAAACTAATCGTCATCGCACCCGAAATTACTCGTGCTCTGATAAGCTCGCCTAGACGAAATGGTAAGATCGTATTGAATAAGTAACCGAGGCTAAGGGCGCGGAATTGAAACCGCGTACTACTTTCTTTGACTGGTCTTAGTAACAGCCGAGCTTTATGAGCTCGAATGATATGTCCTGCCAATTGAAGCGTTATTGCTAGACTAAGTACCGCGATTAGATTGCCCGTGACTTCAATGTAGCGCGTAAGTGTGTTAAAGCTTTGCTGAACATCGGATGAATAAAGCGCGAACAGTGCCAGTGAAATTATCAGGGGTATTAACAATAATCGTCGTAAGCTCATAACGCAAAGTCGTTAATCTGCACTACGGCAATGCCGCAGGCTTCAGCCGCAGTGACACCCGATACAGAATCTTCAAAAGCGATGACTTCATGTGACTGGAGGCCAGTAAGCTTTAGCGCTAACTGGTAGGCTTCAGGGTCTGGTTTGGAGCGGGTTACATCTTCAGCGCAAACGATAACATCGAAGTCATCGGCTAATCCATGGTGATGCAGTACAGCATCCAAATTGCGGCGTTTAGCTGTAGTAACCAACGCAATCGTGTGATCAGCGCCCATCTGACGCATAAAACTGATTAGCAGCTCATTAGCCTGTGAAGTGTGCATAAGAACTTTGTAATATACTGCTTTATGATCAGCAACTTGCCGTAACTGCTCATCGCTCAAATCTGGCGCCAACATCGGCAAAAAATCTCTTGCCTGCTGGCCAATCGTCGTTTTGAAGTTATCAAATTTCAGCTTCACACCAAAGTCCCCTAGCGCCCGCTGGTAGGCCTGGAAATTCGCCTGATGTGTTTCCACGAGTGTACCGTCAAGGTCGAAGAAAAAAGCTTTGATCATAGTAGTTGTTTATAGTTTACAATAGTTATATACCAACATAGCTACTAATTAATACATACTGCGAGGCTGCATCTGAGTCACAAACCTATTATGAACTGTGTGCATAGTGCGATACAGCGGCTGCAATCTATTTTACTCTGGTTCTCCAAGCATCCTGTTGCCGCCGCCGGTGTGTTATGTTTACTGTACCTTGCGCTGTTCCAATTCCGTTTTGTAAGTACGGGTGATAGTTGGGCAGAAGCATTTTACGAATACGTGCATGGCGCTGTTGCTAATAGTTGGCAGGGCTTTTTCTATACCGGTATTGCCGGGTATTTTAACTTTTTGCCAAAAATACTTGCATACGGCTACGTTTGGCTTGGGCTGCCACTGCAATATATTGATTACTTTTTTCGAGCTGCAGTAATCGCGTATACCGTCTGTTGCCTTAGTTTTATAGCTCACCAGTCCAACCGTGACATTATCAAAAACGATTATCTTAGAATAGCGTGCTCCGTGCTTACGCTGATGACTTTTTACCACATTAGCTCATTTAGTTTTATTAATGTTTGGTACGTCGGGTTTGTGCCTATAATGCTCATATCACTTCGTTCAAAACGATTTTCAGCAGAATGGCAAGAAGTTCTATACGTTGTGTTTGCGGTATCAGTTTGTCTCACAAAACCTTCCCTAGTTTTAGCGCCGCTTGTGCTATACCGCACAATTAGATTGAAGGAATATCTTTTAGGATCTATACTGATTTTTGCTATAACCTTACAAACCGCTCTCTTTTTCACCTCAAGTTATTTCCACAATTTACCGGTTCAAGTGCATGTCGGCCTCATCACTAAGGGTATCAATGTGCTTATATATATCGGGCTTATATTTCTAAAGTTATTTCGTATTCAACCTTACAACATTGCTTTTGTACTAGCAGGTTTATTACTGGTACTGATACTAGCGTGGTGTGTAAAAAACGCTTTGGGCTATATAAAAGCTGCGTTACTATCTATAACTCTCCTACTAATTGCTTACACGGGCATTTACTCTCCTGATGCTCCTAGTGTCTCACTGAGGACTGCATACAAAACGCTGTATGTAGATCAAATGAAACTACAGCGAGAAGTGTTGATCTACTTTTTTATCATCTTATTTATTTGCATCGCTTTGCAGTATGCCCGCCAAATTCTTCAAGGTAAAAAAATGGTGAGCAGCCAAGTTTTGACTATTGGCACGCTAGCGATTGTTGCTTTGCTCGCAGTAGCCGAATTCAGAACTATTGATGTGCACGGCAACAATCTGTATATAAACTTGGATGCCTATCGCCCTGATTTACGCACTAATACTGCTACATGTATTCCCATAGCACCAACACCGTCATGGGGAGTAACGCCGAATGGTGCACCGGGCTATGGCTGGTATTACGAGAACGGCACATATGGCAGCTGTGACAAAACAAATTATGACAAATCTATCAAATATACGTCGTTTACGCATCAACTGCGGTCAGGTTTGTCTCTCACTCTTAATAATCGCCAATCAGCTCCGATTAAATCTGTTCTTATCCCTATTGCTAATCCACAGCCTGGCAAGGGTCGAATTGTTGTGCTTACTGATCAGTTAACTGGCAAGTCGTATAGCTCTCGCATTATGTCTAAATCGAGTAGTGACAAGCTATCTTTTGTGGCCTTTAACGTCGCGGCCGAGCAGCTACGCCCACAGTATGAGTTTACAGTTACTGAGCCAGGGGTTTTTGTGAGTGATTTGTCTCTGGGAACTTTTACGGACGGCTCACTCGCCCAGTATTCATACTTTCTCATTCATCCTTAATGCTTTGCTATTTGCAAGCAATATCACGCTCGAGTGACCATTGCCAGGCGGCGGCTGGATATATCTGCATGGTTACATTCTTACCTGGCACACTGCAAGCTTTGGCAACATCCGCCTTAGCACTGCCCAAGTCCTGATAGATGATTTTATTTTTACCAAAAGATCCGCTGTACGGCACGGACCACCACAAAAATAAAGCTACAATGGCTGCAAGGATAGCAATCTGTTTCTGGTGCCAATGAGCAGCTGCATTATGCAAAAGCCACATTACTAAAAATATGAATACGAGTGTTTGAGCATAGAAAAATTGGTCGGGTCCTGATCTATATGATAGGTAGTAGCTACTGATACCGGGCCTATTGACTACGAAGCCAGCGGTGGCCACAAAGATAGCCCAGAGCCCCAGTACGGTGACAAACCGGCTTTCCTTGCGCCACACACCCCGCAATGCAATTACAGCAAGCAATGCTAGTGTTAGCAGATCGCGCATGGAACTTGTGACAGGTGCCATAAATCCATACAACGTTACTCGGTACGCAATTTTCAGGGTGGCTCCTACCATGAACGGCGTGTCTAAATATCCTGGTAATTTAGGGATACCCAGCAGAT
This sequence comes from Undibacterium sp., assembly GCA_014376575.1. Next base: position 20,519 of record JACMRF010000060.1, on the reverse strand, counting down.
ACACACTGCCAAGATATATAAAAGCTATGATGATTACAGCCACGGCACTGGTATAAGTTGGCTTAATCAGCAATGATAGTTTTTTGTTTCGCACGGCGTTCACAACAGGGTGAAAATAGGGCACGAGTATAAATGGTAACACTAATACTACTGGTGCATTAGTAAACACACAAATAAGTAACAACAAGTCGACAGCTGCGACTTTTCTAAGCTCACGCCAGTGCATATTACGATATACAATAAGCAGCACAGCCCAATACAAAAATGCGAATTTCAGATTGCCTATCGTGCCTATCACTGCATAGTCAAATGTAGGCATTGGTACAAAGGCGGTTATAAGTACCGTAGCCACTGAGAGTGGAGTACCTAGTTGTTTGCGGAATAACAGATATGGTAAAGAAACGGTTAGACCCAAAAAGAGGCAGGAGACCGCGGCGATAACTAAAGGCAGCTGGTAAAACTGCAGCCCAAACAAATGGTAAATCAGAACCACAACCTCGAGCAGCAAGTATTGACCCACGACCAAATAGCCGTTAAAACCGCTGGTTAGTGCCTGCAGCACACCTTTATGCAGAACATTGTCAGTAAATACGCGTCCATCTTCGGCATAAAAATTGGCTATAGTGAACGCTGGCTTATAGCGAAGTGCAAATATTGCCGTCGCAACTGCAATTACAATCAGCGCTCCTCCGATAGTGACAGTGCCGCTCTTGTGATGCTTCCAGAAGCTGCGAAGTGATGTCATGCGTGTAGTTAATCCTTTTTACTAGCATACGAGAAAGTGTAAGATTTGATAAGAGGCGATTTGTTAATAACTATTTGCATCAACTAAGAACAAGCGTTATAATAAGCACGCGTATTAGCACAACAAACATATGAAAAACAAAAAATTACTGTTAGCTCTAGCACTCATTTTTGGCCTCTTAATTATAGGGCTCATTTCCTATATCAATTTGAAACCGGTGCAGAACCAGTCCGCTAAGCCTGCGCCACCTCGCGGCATAAACGATGTGCAGTATACAGCTCCCACTGCAGAAGAGAAAGCAGCAGCTAATGGCCAAAAAAATAGCAATGTATCTCGTGACCAATTAAACGCTACTCCTCAAGCAAGCACTACGAAAGCATCAATAGTTATAGTCGACAGTTCTCAGTATGATAATTCGTTCGAGGTTCGTGCCTACATTTCCAATGTATTTGAAGATAGCGGAACATGCACTGTTACGTTTACCAAATCTGATGCACCAACAGTTACTCAGAGCGGACCTGCTACCTCCAGCGCAACGAACACGCAATGTCAGACCATAGACATACCTGTTTCGCAGTTTAGCGTCAAAGGCACATGGCAAATTATAGTAGGATATAGTTCACCAAATGCCACTGGTTCAACCACAAGCAAACTGGTAACTATTAAATGATGCGTCTACGTGTTACTGTATCGGGTTTTTTATTATTGTCCCTTGTCAGCGCGCTTATAACTCTTGTAGCGCCTACCCAGCCGGTTTCTGCTGCGGTATCAAGTGATTTTAAGGCTGGCAATATTATCAATGATGGAATTTTCTTTAACCCAGAAACAATGTCAGTTGGCCAAATTCAGGCTTTCTTAAACGCTAAAGTGCCTACTTGCGACACGAATGGTAGTCAGATATATTCAGGCTCAACTACCAGAGCGCAATACGGCGCATCTAAAGGTTACTCAGCACCGTACACATGTCTAAAGGATTACAGTATGAGTACACCAAGTCGAGGCGCAGAAGCAGGGCTGTGTGGCGTTTATGATGGTGGTGTTAAGGGCAGCGCCCAGATAATCTATGATGTTGCCCACGCTTGTGGCATCAACCCCCAAGTGTTATTGGTGCTGCTACAAAAGGAACAGGGCTTAGTAACCGATGATTGGCCGTGGAGTATTCAGTATCAATCAGCTACAGGATTCGGCTGTCCAGATACAGCCGCTTGCGATAGCGCATATTACGGTTTTTTTAACCAGGTCTACAATGCAGGTCGGATCTACCGCAAGTATGCCCGTGACGCTAGTCAATTTAACTACATTGCCGGCCGAAACAACAACATTCTATACAATCCATCGTCTACTTGTGGCAGCTCAAGCTTATACTTGGAAAACCAGGCTACTGCCGGCCTTTATAATTACACCCCCTACCAGCCAAATACAGCAGCTTTGGCAAATCTATATGGCACCGGTGACTCGTGTAGCGCCTATGGCAACCGCAATTTTTGGCGAATGTTCTATGACTGGTTTGGATCCACAACGGGTGGAGTTAGTTTAATAAAATCCAGCTCTAGTGCCACTATCTACGTGCTGTACGGCAACCAGAAACAACCAATAGCTAGTCTAGATGTGCTTAATGCATGGGGATTAAATAACCTCCCGGTAACAGTGATGGACAGTGCTTCTATAAATGTATTCCCGACGCGCAGCGTACTTACGCGATTAGCGCACAATCCATACAACAGCGCTCTTTATTTCTTAGCTGATGGTGGTGGTACGTACGATTCGCTCTCCAATATGGCAGCGAACTGGGGGTACAATCCTGCAGCTGCATCTGACATTGGCATCGAACTTATAGCCTACACCAAACGGCTAGGAGGCCTATCGGAGTTTGTTACCGCGCCTAATGCTGGTGCGATTTTTACAGTTGACGGTGGAACGCGCCGTCCATTTGCAAATCCCGACACGTTTCAAACATGGGCTGGTCGTTCAGCTGTGAATATGGTAACGACCGACTTGCTTAGCACACTTACATCAGGCACTGGCCTCAGTTCAAACCAAGCTCAAGATGGTACATCCCAATATGTGCTTAGTATGGGCAAGTTGCTGTCTTTGGATAATTCAATAGCAGCCCTCTACCCGAGGACAACCGTAACCACCATAAGCAGTGTACTTGCCAGTATTCTGCCGACTGGAGGTTATGCTTCTAAGTTCGCCAAGGGGCCTGGAGCAACTATTTATCTTGTTGATGGAGGGACTAAGCATGGCATAGCTTCACTGGGCTTACTTATGGCATATTCGTCCGATGCCGCCTCAACTGTAACCCAATTTAGCGATTCAGAACTTGCTCAAATACCGAATGGTTCTGCGGTAACAACGCGCTTTGCATACAACAATACCGATGCAAGTAAGCAGTACTACATCAGTAGTGGTACGCATGCAACTACGGCCACTTTCGGAGTTGCTGGTTATGGATTTGCCATAAGTCCAGCTGGATTAGCGTTGTTCGGACAGGCCAAAGAACCCATTAGCTGTACCCAGGGATTGATCCAAGCACAAGGTTCCGCTGGAATCTATGTCCTAGATAATGGTGTTAGGCGTGCAATAGGCTCACTTAACATTCTTAGCCTGATTAAGAATAGTGCTGGTAACGTTTGCGTTTTAAGTCCAGAGGATGTTGCCGCTATGCCACTTGGCACTCCAATTTCCACATTCGTCAGTAACGGTGGGATTAATTATCTATTAGATCAAAACACTCGTTTCACTGTCACTACAGCGATGGCAACCGCAATTGGTGCAGCCGAATTTGTCCCTGTCACTGCAACATTGTTGGCAAACTATGCAGAAGGCGGCGAACTAACCCCCAATTTCAAGGCCGGGAATTACTACGTATTAACTGATGCCGGCGTCTACCATGCGACGACCAATCCAACGATAGCTAAATTGTGGGGATTAACCGATGCATTACAGCCGCATTCGGCCGATGTATTGAAGTTCATAGTCAGAGGTAATGATCTAAGTCAATACGCACGATCCTCCGATATTACTGTGGCAACGATTTACTTAGTAGATGCAGGTAAGTTCTTACCGATCAGCGCACTAGACCACTTGTTTAATGCTGGCTTGTCTAGCCAACCGGTTACGCTCGTAAATACAAACATACTCACCGCAAATCTCGGTAGTAGCTGGCAAGGTTACCTCGCATCTGACTCCAGTGCTGGCACTCTATATCTCCTTGAAGGTGGTAAAAAGCACCTCATACCGCCTTCCCTTACAAGCTCTTGGGTTGGCAGCTCAACACCGATTGTTCCGACACCATTGAGTCCAGATTTTTTGAGCCTGCTCAACACCGGTAGTGTTGCAACCAAATCGGTTGAAACAGGCGCACCCGGTATTTATGGCATCGACAATGGCAAGAAGGCAGGAATACCGAACATAAAAACCTATAATGCTCTGTACGCCCCAAGCATGGTTGTGACTCAACAGTTAATTAATTCTATCCCGTACGGACCACTTATCACTTCGCAGTAAGCGCTTACTCGCCATGATGCATCAACTGCCAGAGGTACGATTTACAAACCGATTTACGGTACGTATGCATACGAATAATTGAGGACGTATAGAGTGGAAGACGCACCAGGCCAATGAATCTACCTTTTATCAGCTTTGGCACAACGTCTGCTTGGCCAATGCGCCTGAGATGACGGATGGTGTGATAATCAGATCTTACCATGTCTGGCCCCATCCGAATAAGCATAGGTAATGGGATATTTTTGGCTAACAACGCAAGATTGTTTCTATAAGTCATGTACAAAGAAAATCCTGGCTTTTTACCAGAACTTGCCGACCCCATGTGATACGCAAACGTACCGGGTACAAGATAATTATCCCATCCTATTACCGTCGCCCGAGCCGATAGATCTACGTCTTCCAAATACATAAACATTGTTTCATCAAACAAGTTTGCAAACGGCTGAGCATCCACAAAACTGCGACTAATCATTGCGGCAGCGGCATTAACGCCAAATACCTTGCGGGGGCCCTTAAAGCCCATAAATGGCGTACGCCATGATGCTTGCGTACCGCTGCCATTATGTGAAATGTATATGTGTGTTGAATCAACTACGGCATGATTGTAATAATCTAGTGTAGTGCTTTGAAACAGCGCGCCTTTTGGCTTTTGCTCCGCAAAAAGTACCAATGTGCTTAGCCAGCCGCTGTCAAGGCGAGCATCGGTGTTCAAAAAAACTAAGTAAGCAATATCAGGATGATGTTGCAGTACATGCGCGATCGCGTGGTTGTTGCCCTTTGCAAAGCCAAGGTTTACGCCAGCCTCAATCACCTCAACCCAAGGATACCCCTCGCGGACAAGAGACACCGAATCATCCTTTGAACCGTTGTCGATCATAATAGTGACATGGTTAGTATAATTCTGAGCCGCAATTGTTTCCACGCATTCTACTAATAGATCTTGGTTGTTCCAACAGACTAAAATAAAAGCTACTTTAGGAAGTTGGCCATTCATTATTTAATCTCCAAAAGGTCAGCAATATAATCACTGGATTGCTCAACAAGCTCTGACAGTTCAGTTACGTTTGGATTATAGAAATATGCCTGGTCGCTACTTACAACTGCATTGATTTTGTCAAAGGCAACAAATTCGGTGTGTGACCATACTGCATATCTGCCCGGGCGGCCTGTCTCAATACCGACAGCACCACTTAACGCATTAACGTTTCTTACCCACTCGAGCGAGCCGAAGCCAATTGATTTGTTAGGGTTGAGCCCTCGGAACAAGTATTCCGACCGGCCAGCTATAGTAACTAATCCCATGTCATAGATCCTGCCATTCCGCACTAACTTAGGTGCTACCCCGGCAACACCGCCCTCACTCGCTAACACGAATAATGAGAAAAGGTCACTGGTATCATTAGCAGGTATAAACGCACCACGAACCACTAATGCCTTGTCGGTCTTAGCCCCGCTGGCTGGCAATCCTTCGGTCACTACTATTTTGTGAGCCATTACGTCGTGATTACTCTTGTATCTTTCAATAATAAAATTACGTTCAATAGACGAAAGATGTAAGTTCGCTAAATCAACGAATATTATTAGGCCGGATAGCTTCTGACTACAGACTGGCCGATAAAAGCCAGGGCGATGCGCAATTGCCGTATTCTTCACACCTTCAATTTTTCTGCGCAAATAATGCTCGTCAAGTGCGCGGCAGCCGGCATCGGTAACATCTTGTTTATTGGAAAAATCTGCGGCCGTCGAACCGTCAGCTTGCCTCCAGTGATAAAGAATTTTAGCTATGTGTCCAATTTTGGTACCCGTATCAACAACCCGAAGCAAAAAGTCATAATCCTGGGCGCCGTCAAAGCCACTTCGTACCCCTTTAAGACCGTCGACTAATGCCTTTTTTGCAACAACGAAATGGGTAATGTAATTGACGTTGCGCAACATATCAAGTGAAAAGTCAGGTTTAAAGTGCGGCTCAAAATAATACTCACCGTCGTCACTCACCTTGTCCTCGTCGGAGTAAACCAAGCCGTATTCCGGATTATCGACGAAGAATTGCATTGATGTCGCCAATGCATCAGGGTCAAGGGTGTCATCATGGTCTAAAAACGCAATATAGTGCCCGTTGGCTTTTTCGATAGCGGCGTTGGTATTGATTGCAATACCTTGGTTTGGAATTTTAAAATAGGTAATTCGGGTGTCAGCCCGCGCTTTTGCACGCAAATAATCCGTTTTTTTCTGTTGGTTCGATGCATCAGCCAACACCAGTTCCCAGTTTTGATAACTCTGCGCAAAAACACTTGCAAGTAGGGGTTCGAAATACTTAGCTGGGGTGTTAAAACAGGGCACAACAATAGATATTTTTTCGTCCTGGGATGTAAGTATTTCAGCTGTAGCGTGGGCATAATAATTTTGGCGGGCGGTATTATATCGATTGCGATTGTAAGCTATTGATCGCCTATTTCTTAGGCGATCAATAAACCAGCTCACTTTTTGCCGCCTACGACTGAAAGGAGGGAGTACAACCCTGAGGAGTAATGAAAGCATTGCAGAAATTATACCATGAGGCCATTGAGCATGAGGCCAAAACTACCTTATTGGCTTCTTGCCCACGATTACAGCACCGCGATTTCGCATCTTCCAAAATTTTGAGTTTTTGAGAGAGCGTAATTCATGGGCATAGCTTTCAACTTTCGCTTCGCTTTCAGCAAGCCGAGAACGTAGTACCTGCAACTCGTGCGCTTCATCAATTTCACGGTGCATAGCATGTCTGAGTTCCGTTGCGTAATATTGCAGTGCTTCAGGATATATTTGTGCCGCCTGGACTAATAGCTTTGTACTTTTGCGCCCGTCCAGATCCATGAAGCGCTCAAACATGTCATATATTTGTCTCAAAACTACTTTCCGCTGCGCCGAGTTTGAGCCACAAAGCTTTAAAGCTTCCCAGAACATACCAAGATATTTAATGCCCTGGTTAGTCCATAATCGATCCAAATCGGCATGAGCGTTCCACATAACACCTCCTTCATGTCGACGATACACCGCCATCACACGTTCGATATAGCCAATTTTGCCAACTTGCGCATGTAGTAGATGCAGGTACCAGTCGCCGGGCGCAATGTTTCGGGGCAGTATATTGCGCACGTCTTGATTCGCAAAGCGCCACCTATACATCACCGAATTTGTTTGCATGAAATTGTGTGCAAGTAGTGCTTGTATTGTAAACTGCTTTTTTGCCTGCATGTCGGGTGTAGGATATATTTCATCAGGCACACTGCCATCTTCATACATAATTCGCACAGGATGAAAACAGATGGAATATTCACTATGTGATTCTAGAAACGCTACTTGTGTTTGTAGCTTAGATAAATCCGTAAAGAAATCATCACCTTCCGCATATAACAAATATTTGGATTTTGGATTTGCAAGCAGATCTAGCCAGTTTTGCTCGGCGCCAACATTTTTCTTTTGCAGGATTAATCGTATAAGATCAGGATACTTCTTTTGGTATTCTTGAATGATTTCTCTAGTACCGTCCGTAGAATGGTCGTCGGCAATAACAATTTCCCATGGAACGGTAAGTTGCTGCTCAAGAATACTGTCAATGCACTCGCGTATGTATTTGGCGTGATTATAAGTGATTATACAAACAGATAGCAAAGGTTTTTGCATCTACTCTTGTTAGCCTTTTTCGCAAAGTAAAAAGATGCTTGCGCATAGATCAGGATACTGTTGGCCAAGCTGATAACAGCCTTCGAGATACTCTGGGGAGACAATATCTGTCTTGAGTATCTCATCCCACTGGAAGTTAGCAAGCGCTTTAAAGAACACCCCACTCCGGAATACCACTTTAAGGCCTGCGGCGCGGGCATCTCGCTCCAATGTGTCTAGTGTGTAGGTTATGAGGTGGCCGTGGGCTTTCTCGGCGTCTGTGATTGCAGTATTGTGGTTGATCAATCCCATTTTTACGGCAATTTGGCGTGATGGGGCATTCGCGTTCGGTACTACCAAGAATAATCGGCCAGTATCCGACAGCCATTCATCGTTGATGCGCTTTAGTACCTTAATCGGATCATCGAGGTGCTCAAGGACATGCGTCATAACGATATTATCGTATACCTTTGGCAGCTCAACCTCTTCAAAAAGAGCATTATACATAGTCACATTGCCGTCCATCTTTTTGATCACCTCTTCAGCTGCCACATCAGAAGCTTCAACACAGCTAATGTCATCGAAATGATCTGCAAGGCGCTTCGTGACGTCACCTTTCCAGCTACCCAACTCCAGCAAATTTCCCCGCGTGTGAAAGAATGGCTCAAAGGAGCGGATCATATACGGATGCATCACGTCAAAGTCGAACCCATACGCATATTTCCGCCCTACATTGTCGTCAAACTCTTCGTTGTAATCTCTTGTATTTGCCATATGCCTACCTGTCAGTTAGTTTTGCTATTCCGAATCCATCTCGTCCAAAATTATTACCATTATATAGCAAGTAGACTTCGTTGTTGCATTCAAAAATATTTGGGTAACACATCATCTCCGAATCCCAACCCTCATCAGAAACCGAGATGCCCACTTGGCTGTCGTCCCGGTTCCACTGTTTTAGATCATCAGAATATGCGTAGCCAAGCCTGTAACCCTTCGTCGCGTCGTCTCTAAAACCTTTCATGTGCCGGAAACAAAAATACATGTGATAGCGATTATCGAGCTTAATAACGGTGGGCAAAGCCTGACACTCATTCTCGTCAATTACATCAGGGATTAATGACGTGTTCGTTTTTCGCCAATCTATTCCATTATCTGATGTAGCATGGCCAATCTTGTACACGCGCTCGGCGTGAGCATCATCTGTAGCGTCACTCCACTTCTTGCCAAATAAGTAGAACATGTGGAACTTTTCATCGAACACGCGCACAAATGGGTCGCCAACCAGAAATGGTTCGTCGGTTGTTGCACTCACAACTGGCCCGTCGCCTACTCGTTGATACGTATATCCACTGTCAGTACTGATAGCAAGGCCAGCGCCGGTTTCTACGGCAACGCTGACACGACGCGATATTCCGTTCGTGTATCCATAAATTTTATCACCAACTCTAACTGGACTAAGCGGAAAAATACCATGCTCGTCAAAACAGCCACGTTTGCCTAAAGACAAGACCTCATGCTTTGAAGAATCGATGATGGTCTTGAGATCGAAGTCATAATCGACATACTGGACGTGACTTAAAAATTGGCCAGGCGCATCATTAGTGCGCGTGGAGAAGTAGATGCGGATCCTGTCCTCAAGCACTAGTGCTTGCGGGGATTGAGCATGGCTGGCGTAACGGTTAGTAAACGACGAGCTGGAAAAATCGAATATTTGACCAAGTTTTTGCCAATGCATCATGACAGCTCTCCTTCGAGTTCGGCAAGGCCGAAGCCATGACGACCAACCGAATTACCCAGATAGAGCATGTACGTCTTGCCGTCTAATTCGAACACGTGCGGGTATGCCACCATCTCGTTGTCAAACGCACGTTTGTCTTCAGAAATAGTTATCCCCGCCTTGGAATCATCTCGTTTCCAATGGATTAAATTTGTGGAACTTGCATAGCCAATTCTGCGTGCTTTAGTTTCGCGAAAGCTTTCAGGAACCCAGCCGCAGAAAAACATGTGGTACATGCCATTAGCATAAAAAACATCCGGGCTAGCCTGCGACTCGTGATCATCCCAATAATTCTCAATGATATCTTGATTTTGGCGAGTCCAGTTTAGCCCATCCGTAGACGTTGCAACTCTAATCCGATGAGATACCTCTGAGCGCCCGTCAATTTCGAGCCATGCGTTACCTGCCACATAGAAGAGGTAGTAGGTTTCCTTAAACTTTCGTATCTTAGGACCGCTAATAGTGAACGGCTCTTCTAGCGTGTACGGCAAAATAGGCCCGTCACCCAGGCGCTCAAATGTCATACCCTGATCTATGCTTTTAGCCAATCCTATACCAACGTTAAATGGTGTCGAGACACAACGAGTCCAGCCAGCATAGTATGCCCATAACTCGTCACCGTTTTGTATGACCGATGTTGGATATGTGCCAAATTCATCAAAACAGCCTTTTTTCCCAAGTGACATAATTGGGTTTTGGGCAACATTAAGCACGTTGAAGAGATTTTTGCGATCGAGGTCTATATAGGCGGTGTAGCTGACAAATTGGCCGTCGGCACCTCGAGGCGGGCGACAAGAAAAATATACTCGCACAAAATCATTAAATACGAGCGTTGCTGGTGCCTGCGCGTATTCATCAAGCCAGGGTCGGTCATCACTTTTATAATCAGCTGGGTCAAAGACTTTACCAAGTTTATTCCACTTAAACATTTTCTGCTTCCGACTCTGCATACCAGCCGTTATCTGTGGCTCCAATTGTTAACCGTTGGTAGTAATAGCCATCAAATCCAGCTTCTTCCATGAGCCTGCCGGTTTCGTAAAAATCATACGCTACGCGGTGTAATGAAAAAGATTTACCATCCCAGGTAGCAAACGCAGCGCGGTTATCGCCATCCCGTGGTTGGCCCACCGATCCTGGGTTGCAATATACTTTGTTTCCATAGTCTTCAATCCGAGGTATATGCTTATGGCCCGACGCAAAATATGTGCCACCGACTTTCTCAAAGTACTCTTTGGTCGGCTCGAGATACTCATCCACCGGATTTGTCCATCCACCATGAACCATCTTCAGGCCATCATGGTATAAGTGCACAGGGAGCGATTTAAGCCAATCAAGATTGTCGGCCGTTATAATTTTTCTTTGATACTCAATCGTGTCATTTACAGTCTGCGATCGATCGCAAAAACTATCTGAAAGCAGATACCAGTCATGATTGCCGAGCACGCTCTTCACGCCGCGGTGACGCAAAGCATCAAGCACCTCATTAACTTGGGAATAATAGCCGACACTATCACCCAGGCAATATATGTCAGTAATTCCCATTTCATCAATAGCCTTTAGGACTTCTTTGAGGGCAACATAATTACCGTGAATGTCAGACAGTAGAGCTATCATAGAAAATATGGTCCTCAACATATCTGATTGCGTAGCCAGAGCTAATTTTTGGCTGGCTCGGCAAGACATTGTTTAAGAAATAGTCGACGCTCATCATACTCTCATTATACCCAAAACCTGTGCGGATTGATGTTGCAGAAGATACGCGAGGATTAATCTCAAGAATTTTGAGCTGGCCTGCGTGTACACGGAACTGAAAATTAGTTGGCCCAACTGGCTTGAAATACTCGGCAAGCTCGAGGATTGCGGCTTCGACACCTGCCAGTATTTCCACAACGGCCTTTTCGGTGTAGCCTTCTTTTGCAAGTTTACGCCTTATACTCATCAAGCATCGCAATTGGCTGTCTACATCAAAAAAAGCTGAAACCGAATATTCTTCGTCATTAGAACCAACAATTGGTTGCGCCATTACTACGGAACCCAGATCTACTTTGTGCTCGTTGAAGCACTCTTCTGAATCCACAATCACAATGCCTTTAGAGGCAAAACCCCTGCGTGGTTTCAACAAAAATGGCATGCCAAAACTCTCTTTTAGCTGATTGAAGTCGCCTTCCAGACGAGATTCAATGACCAATGCTGACCCATTGCTTTCTAAGCTTTCATAAAATAGCCATTTATCTGAACAAAGCGTTATGAGATCAGCCGTATTGAGTAATGCTACGACACCTGTTTCTGCAATTTTACTGCGGCTCGTATTCCATGCCTGCATATCTGCATCGATGCCTGGAACAATCATGTCCACTTTATGCTTTATTATAATTTCGCACAACCAATCAATGTAGTGTTCCTCACTTGTCATCGGCGCCAGCTCAAAAATATCACAAAAGGCAGGCGCAATTGAGTCAGCATAGATTGATGTTCCTATCAATGTGAACAATCCTGGGTTGGCCGCACGCAACGATTTGAGCACGCCGTACCCAACAATGCCGGAGGCTCCAGACACTAAAATAGTTTTCATACATGCGCCTCCATGTACGTTTTTATTTGTGTGATACCGGTCTCCATTGAAATACGTGGATAATATCCTAAAGCTTCAAACAGCTCCGTATTAATTGAGAAGACGGTGTCGGGCGTATTTGGTTTCGTAGGGTCAAACGCTATAGTACTGCCCTTGCCAAATATTCCTTCTGCTATTTTGCCAATCTCGGCAATGCCAATGTTCTCTGGGTATAAGCAGCTGTAAGTACCCTCAAGGCGGGCGTCAACCGCCAAGCTTATGATAGTCGCTAAATCGGCGCTATGTATGTAATTACGTTGCGGATCATGCTCTCCAAATACAGTTATGTCTCTGCCGTGCGCAGCACGATCAATGATTTCATATAAGAATGGCTGGTGCTTGGCGTAAGCCATAGTATCGCCGTAGATTTGTGAAGGGCGAAGCGTTAGCAAAGGCAGATTACGCAGTAAGCAGAAGTAGCTGGCTAGCTCGTCAGCTTGTTTTTTCGACAAGGCATAGATTGTATATTGCGGATGTTCAGGGATAAGCTCTGCAAATACCGAAGAAATATTAACCACATACCCCACATTTGCCTGATTGGCGGCGGCACAAATAGCTAGAATTCCGAGTGTGTTTGTCTTAAATGTATTTAAGAATTCGTCATCATTTGTTCCGGCAAACCCTGCTGCAAAATTTATAACCACATCCGTTCCTTCAGGGATAACTATATCTTTTGTGATGTCACAAATAATATCGCAGCCACTCCTACCCGCCGTAATGATTTTATGGCGTTGCGATAAGATGGGCATGGCGTCTCGTGCTAAGGCTGAGTTGGCGCCAACAATCAGAATCTGGCTCATACTAATTCGTACTCCTTAAGAATCTTTTTAACTGTGCTCACGTCATTGAACATTAAAACATCAATGATTGAAAGCCAAGGCACGAATTCATCATCGAATTGCCGATACTGAATATCGTGTGACTTAATAAATGCCAACTCCAAACCATTTTGAGCGAACAGAGCACGGTCGTACAGTTGTTGGCCACCGATGGCATTTATATATGTTGACGCTTCTTGGGCTTTACAGATCGCCAAGACTTTTTGTTCAGCCTTCAAATCGTGGTTGATGCTGACGGCTGAAGAAATTACAATTCTTGTTTCTATACTCAAATAGGTGCAAATTGCCTGGATCGCATTGTAGTTATACGCAAACAAATTTTTGTCTGGACACATGAAGCACTGCTTAATTAGTGCATAAACCTCTTGAAAATAAGGGGCACGTTTATACGTCACTTCAACAATCCGCAGTATGCGCGAGATCTCTTTACTGCTATCGTCTGCCAAAAATCGCTGGTTTACTGGCAAGTAATCTGAATCTTTCTTGATGGGAATCGTAAAGAGGCGGTCATGATCGGAATCCAAAATGCGGTTACGATTAAACCATCCTTTTTTTGTAAATTCAATATTGTCGTACACAACAAACTCGTCTACCGAGGCAATGAGCTGCCAATAAGCGATGTAGGGCAGAAAATATGGTTGCATGATAGCCAATTTTTTCATCGCGTTGTTTCTATAATCTCCCTAAATAATGCAAGACGTTTATCAATGTGCCTGTCTATATCATATAGCATTTGGGCTTTCTTCTGACCTTTTCTTGACAGTGCGTACAGGGCCTTAAGGTTATCATGATATTGCTGAATCTTTTGCACGATGTCTTTGGTCTGAGTTTTGATAATAACAATTTCATCCTCGGCAAATTCAGTATTCATAAGCAGCTCATCAGCGTTAAAACCAGCAACACCACAGTACATTGCACCGGCAGCGAGTGGAAATCCGTCTGAATTACCCTCATACAACTTAAATGGCCGATTAGGGGATACATAAATATCCATTCCGGAATAAAATTCGGGTAACGAAGCAGCTGGTAAGTACCCGTAAAACGTAATGCTCGATTTGATGTCAGTCACATCTATTTCATATTCGTCAAAACCACCAACAACATGAAAACGCATGTCTGGGTTGCGTTTAGCAAGTTGTTTGGCCGCAGAAATAAATAAATCATATCCCTTATCAACACCTTTTTCGGAATACTTAGCCGCTACAAAGCAAAGATCAAAGTGTTCTTTATCACGCTTAAACTGTCGCTTCGGCAGAACATCGCGCGGCACAAATTGCACTGAGCCTGAAAAATCAAAAATAATATCCGCTGCGTTGCATAGCTTTTTTTCAATCAAATAATGTTGGAACAATCGTTGGTTAACAATTACTTTTCTGAAGCAAAGTGAGCTACACACCCGGGCAAGCATAGCATCGGAAGAGTGATTGTTGAGTCCAAATGCACCTCCAGGATTCAGTAAAAAAACAAACGGTATTTGATTCTTTTCAAGAAATGGAAGAAGTGTGTACGTTTCAGATAAAAAATAGGTGTAAGCTAATTTGAATCGATATTTTTTGTTAGGCGAAAGGTGTTGTAAGTGGTCCTTCGCTTGGGGATGAATGGCTAGATAAACCGGTAGGCTCTCGCTGAATTGCTCTAGAGTCATGCCGTAACCATGGCTGAACCAAGCATCTGGGCCAGGCTGCATTGGGTACATTGTGTAGTATGTAAAGTTTGGTAATTTATTTATCAATCCTAAAAAATCAGAATTTCGTGGGCCAATCGGATTTTTATGCGGTAAGACAGAGTCAATGACAACAATATCGTCGCTAATAATATGTTTTGGCATCATGTGCAGTACTTGTCTAAGCATGCTTATAGTCCATTGATGGTAGCGGCAATCGTCTCTATGGCTTCACGCTCAAGTCCAACATACAAAGGCAAACATAATACCCTGAGTGCAATGTCCTCTGAAATTGGACATGACTCTCCATCGACATATGAAATCGTATTGAGGCTTGGGTAAAAATAACGTCTAGGAAATATGTTTTGTTTATTAAGGCTGGTTACCGCACGAAGTAGCTGCGCTTCGGATTCAAACAAGACCGGATAATACGCATAATTTGGGCTGGTGTCCACACTTAGCTTAGGCCGCGTAAACCGCTCATTAAGAAAGTTGTTGTATAGCTCAAAAACTATTTTCCGGCCGGCAATTATTTCATCAATGTGAGTAAGGTTTACTAATCCCATAGCTGCCTGTAGCTCTGAAGCTTTTGCATTAATTCCCAGCATCTGGTGGTCATCTCCAAAATGCCCAAAATGTTTGATAAGTTCCACTTTCTTACTGACAGCTGGGTCGCGAGCGACGATACATCCGCCCTCAATCGTGTGAAACAGCTTCGTAGCATGAAAACTGCAGGTGGCTATATCGCCATATGCGAGCAAAGACTTGCCTTTGTGCACTACACCGAATGCATGAGCGGCATCATAGAGAACGCGGATATTGTGGCGCCGAGCAATCATTTCAATCTTATCTACGTCACAGGGAAATCCAAACACGTGTACTGCCATGATGGCTTTGGTCTGAGGCGTTATTGCAGCTTCAATCTTATCTGCGTCAATGCAAAAGGTATTAGACTCAATGTCGACAAACACCGGTTTGCATCGCTCCCACAAAATTGAAGATGTGGTAGCAACGTATGAAAACGGCGTAGTAATTATCTCACCTTCCGTAATATCAAGTGCCCGTAGACCAACCTGAAGGGCAATGGTGCCATTGCCCACAAAGTGGAAGTCATCAATTGACAGATAGTCTTTAATTTCGCTTTCAAACCCCTGCAGCAGTGGACCCTGGTTGGTCAGCTGGGAACTATCCCAAATCTGACGTAAATAAACCGTATATTCATCCAGAGGAGGTAGATATGTTTTGGTTACGTCTATTCGTTTCATAATCAACTTTCTTGGTTACTATTGATCAATACTCCCAAGTATCTGCGAGTTTCAAAGCGGCGCCCCTCGTTTCATCGCTTCCTTTAATGATAAACTGCAGCTTATTTTTAGTCATGCTTACTAATTGGCTATTTTTCACGTTGTACAACCCTGCACCAATTTGATATGTGCCTGCGTTCAGGATAGTAGTATCAAGCCTATATGATACTTTGCCAGACGTAGTAATTGGTTTTACACGTGAGGTAGTAATCTCGGCTATTGAGATACCGTCTTTAATGACAGAAAATCCAATGTATACTCCATCACCGTGTTCCATTTTTACACCAAACTCTAGGGCCAATGATTGCGCATCTTGCTTGGCTATTTTACCAGCGAGCTTATGGAATTGAGATAAAACGGGTCCGGCCTGCTTTGCGGCACTTTGTACAGAGCGTTCCATGTTTTCTTCCAGATACACGTCGGCTATTTCGGCTGGTGTGCCCACATGTGTGAGGTGACCGCTGTCGATATATACAGCATTAGTGCAAAAACGGCGTACAGCGTCCATTGAATGAGAAACAAAAATAACGGTTTTGTGCTGTGCTTTTAGTTCTTCAAAGTAGTTATAACACTTGTCCTGGAATGCTGCGTCACCGACTGCCAAAACCTCATCCAAGAGCAGTATGTCTGTTTGGGCGCGAATAGCAATTGAAAAGGCGAGCCGCACCTGCATGCCCGAGGAATAATTCTTCAGTTTTTGATCCATGAAACGTTCAATTTCAGCAAAATCAACAATATCCTGATACATCTCAGACATTTCAGAGCGATTAAACCCAAGCAATGCACCGTTAAGAAATACGTTTTCGCGGCCCGTGAGTTCAGGGTTAAAACCAACGCCAAGTTCAATAAAAGGCGTTAACTTACCAACAACTTCAATAGAGCCCTTCGTGGGCACATATATACCAGCAAGTAGTTTAAGTAGTGTGCTCTTACCTGAGCCGTTGCGACCAATGATAGCAAAAAAGTCGCCTTTTTTAATTTCAAACGATACGTCATCTAGCGCCTTTTGCTGCTCATACCCGCCCGACCCTTTACGGAAGTTTATCAACTTACTTTTTATTGATGATTGCTTTTCGTGAGGCAGCTTAAAGGTCTTACTCACATGATCAATTTTGATGGCAACATCATCCATATTAAATGTTTTCCGCAAAATATTTAGACTCTTTTCTGAAGTAGAACAAGCCACCCGCAAGCACAATTACTACAATGCTGTAGGGTACTAGCTGATACGGCCCTCCGTCAAACACATGGTTTATTGTGAGGGTTTGATGCGTCACTGCACTGTAGCGTGCGTCTTGTATTGCTTGAGCCATCGGGTTTATCAGAATGAGCTTTTGAAAGGTAGGGTTAGCAATTTGTGAGAGCGGATACAAAACGGGTGTTAGATAAAATCCAGCCTGGAGTAATACATCCCATATGTAACCGATATCTCTGAACTTCACGAATGCCGCTGATAAGAATAAAGATATACCCAACGAAAACAAATAGACTTCGGCGAACAGAATAGGCAACCACACAATCGTTTCCATAATTCCCACGTGGTTAATAACCATGAAAACGGCAATGACGACAAGGTTAAGTAAAAAATTTATTAACGCAGAAATGCTGCTACTCAATACAATTGTCCAACGAGGAATTTTAATTTTTCGTATAAGATCACCTCGCCCTACAATTGACCCCAATCCCTGCACTGTCATTTCGCTAAAGAAATTCCACATAACGATTCCAAAGAGTAGGTATACAGGGTAGTGTGGTACATTACTGCCAAGTTTCAAAAATCTAACAAAAACGATATACAAAATAATAAAAAGCAGGAGCGGACGGAGCAAAGACCAGGCATAGCCCAAAATTGAGCCTTGATAGCGCAACTTAAAGTCGGTCCGCACCAGTTCACTGACAAGCGCCCGGTTTTGTTTAGATACAAGATGCTTCATTCGTTGTGGAGTATTATAGAGGAAATGAGTACTCAAGTCGACCCGATAACTGCCGTTGTAGTGCCTAATTGGGACGGTGAAGATACTCTGGGAGCCTGTTTAGACTCTCTTATATCACAAAGTCTTCCTGCTGAAATTGTATTGGTGGAGAACGGCTCTACTGATGGGTCATTACGGCTTTTGGCTAAAAAATATCCTAATGTGACAGTCCTACCACAATCGCAAAACCTCGGCTTTGCAGGTGGCGTAAATGTGGGTATTAGTCATGCTATCGAGCTAGGGTACGACTTCGTAGCCCTCTTTAATAATGATGCTATAGCCGAAACTGATTGGCTTAAAAAACTTTTAGGGGGCATGTCAGACAATACTATAGGAATAACCACCTGTACTTTTATGGGTATCGATAAAAAGCACCTCGATAGCACTGGTGACCAGTTCACCGTTTGGGGCCTACCGTATCCCCGTGGCCGTGGCGAGTCAGATCTAGCAAAATTCAGAAACCAAACCGACATCTTCGGCGCCAGCGGCGGCGCCAGTCTCTACCGCGTCAGTATGCTCAAAGAAATTGGTTTGTTCGACGAAGACTTTTTTGCCTACTACGAAGATGTCGATATTAGCTTCCGCGCCCAGCTGGCGGGTTGGAAAGTTAAGTATGTGCCGGAGGCAATTGCTTATCACGATACTGGCAGCACCAGTCGTAAGATTAAAGGCTTCACAACCTACCAAACCATGAAGAACCAGCCGCTTGTCATCTTTAAAAATGTTCCAGCCCGCTACTTATGGCCCATTACATGGCGCTTCATGATCGCCCACACACTATTTTTCTTACGAGCCGTCAGCCGTGGCCATGGCTGGATTGCTCTAAAGGGCGACGCCGAGGGAACCCGCCTGCTCTTTAAAAAAGGTGGTGAACGACGACGGATCCAAAAAAGCCGTAAAGTTTCCGACGAGTACGTTTGGAGTATCATGACCCATGATCTTCCGCCAAACGCCCACGCGCTACGCAAGCTACGCGCTAAATTCTGGAAATTGAAGGGAAAAGCCTCATGAGCAAAATTGTAATAGACGCCAGGGAACTGAGGACCAGCACTGGCCGCTATATCGAACGGCTGCTTAACTATTTACAAGACATAGACCAGACCAATAATTACATGGTTTTATTAAAACCAAGAGACATAGACGGTTGGCGAACAAAAAACGAACACTTTATAGCTGTCGAATGTCCGCACGACGAATTCAGCTTCGACGAGCAAATGGCCTTTAAAAAGCAACTCGACCAGCTCAAACCAGATCTCGTTCACTTCGGTATGGTCCAGCAGCCCATCATGTACAGCGGCACCGTTATTACGACCATCCACGATCTCACGACCATCCGCTTCGTGAACCCCGCCAAGAACAAGCTGGTCTTTAAGCTCAAACAATCAATCTATAAGGAAGTTATTCGGCGCGCGGCGCGCAAATCTGCAGCCGTCATTACGCCAACCGAATTCGTTAAAAATGATCTTGTTGCCTTCACGAAAATAGATCCAGCCAAAGTTTTGGTGACGCTGGAGGCGGCCGACGAGATCCAGTCCCCTGCCGATCCCCTGCCCGATTTGCAAAATAAACAATTTATTATGTACGTAGGTAGACCAACGCCGCACAAGAATTTGGAGAGATTGATAAGTGCCTTCCAGATTTTGCAAGCGAGCCACCCTGCCCTCTACTTGGTGCTGGCTGGCAAGACCGACGCCAATTACCTGCGCATTGCGGCCCTCGTTACGGCCAGGAATATCAAAAACGTAGTCTTTACCGACTTTATTAGTGAAGGCCAGCTGCGCTGGCTGTACGAGCACTGTGCGGCCTACGTCTTCCCTTCCTTAAGCGAAGGTTTTGGCTTGCCGGGTCTGGAGGCGATGATGCACGGCGCGCCGGTGGTAAGCAGCGACGCGACCTGTTTGCCTGAAGTCTACGGCGAGGCGGCGCACTACTTCGACCCGCTCGACGTCCAAGCTATGGCCGATGCTATTAAGGAAGTCCTAACAGATAAAGATTTACGCGCCCGATTAACAACAGCTGGCCACGCCCGAGCAGCCGAGTTCTCGTGGCGCCGTATGGCCGAACAGACTCTGGCGTTGTATAACGACGTGCTCTCCCGCAAGATCAAGTAGATTAGCTATTTCTACAATGATTTAATGCTTATGTGTACTTTACAAGGTACACTATTTATGCTAGTATAAGACTACCGTTCAATAAAAAACAAAAATGTCCAAAAAATTTACATCACCGGTTTTACTCGCTATGGGTCTGGTTCTCTGTGGTCTTTACGCCATAAATAACCAGGCTTCACCCCTGTTGCCACCGCAGCCGGGCGCACTTAGTATTGCTCCAGCGCTACAACTTTCCGTACAGGCTTTTCGCCCAGTTATACGCCTCAGCTCCGTTGTGGTTTCCGATCCAATAGCTCCCACTGCAAGCCGAAACAGCGTTGTCACAATAGACCCAACCAACATTA
>JACMRF010000059.1 GCA_014376575.1 Undibacterium sp. | reverse complement strand
TGGGGCAGGCGTATAGCATTCCAGCTTATAGTCAAAATCAAATAATTCTAGCGCCCGTTTTCTGTCCCATACGACAGGATCAAATGGCGAAAGCAGGCGAGTTGCGCTGGCCTTTAGCTGGCCGTCAAGCGCTTGTTGTAACAGCGCGGCGTTGCTGGGATGGACGTAGACTGGCTGGTCCCATCCATCGATGGTTACGGTAAGTAATTGGCCTTGTTTTGCCAGCGTATCTGGATGTATCGATGCATTCAATTTGCCCATACGGAAGTAGTCCGCCACCCAGGATGCTTTGGCTATGCCCAATGCCTGTATGGCTAGTAAAACTTGCTGGCGTTGGCAATCGATTTGCACTTTTAAATCTCGTTTATCTTTCCATGTGGGAAGAACGCGTTCACGTAAGTCATAAATGCGTTGAAAATTGTGGCGCCGCGCGACCATCAATTCTCCCGTGGTGAAGAGAACTTCGAGCGAACGTTTTTCTGGTTTCCATTCCCACCAGCCACCGGATTTACTGTCTTTTCGCTCAAAATCAGCGGATCGACTGGCACCGTTTTGATGGATATGCTGGCGAATTTGCTCTACCTGCATTGCGTTCTCGCTGAGCCAGCGATGATTGTATTTCCAGCCCAGGCCTTGGGGCGAGATCATTTGATGGCGATACAGCCCGTAATCTTCTATCGGTAAAAAACAGGCTTCGTGCGACCAGTATTCGAAAATTTTGCCTTCCGCCAGCAACTCATCAAGCCAATGATTGGGGTAGTCGCCTAGCCTGCTCCATAGCACCAAATACGGGCTGCGCGCAACGACGTTGATGGTGTCGATTTGCAGTGCAGCCATTTTGCGGATAGTTGTCAGTACATCGTCTTTGCTGGCAGTTTGCTTGGGTGGCGCGAGCAGGCCTTGTGCCGCAAGATGCTGCGCGCGTGCAGAAGAGAGGGAAAGTTGCATGCGCGCTAGGGCAAAAATCTTTAGTTTAGAAATGCTTTAAGCCGAGAGCGGTTTTGACTTCGTCTGTCGTTTTGGCGGCAATTTCTCTGGCTTTTTCCGTCCCTTGTTTGAGCATTTGCAAGACTTGTCCGCGATCTTTTTCAAATTCCTGACGGCGTTCACGTATCGGTGCCAGCATGTCTTGCAAGATGCCTTCTAGTCTTACTTTGACCTTGCTGTCGCCCAAGCCACCGCGTACATAATGGTCTTTCATTTCCTGCAGGCCGACTTTGTCCGGATCAAATGCATCGAGATAAATGAAGGCGACATTACCCTCCAGGTGGCCAGGGTCTTCTACGCGCAAATGCAAGGGATCGGTATAGACGTTTTTGACTGCGGCTTTGATCTCGGCAGCGCTTGCGCCAAGATTGATGCTGTTGCCTAAGGATTTACTCATTTTTGCTTTGCCGTCAACGCCTGGCAAGCGACCTATTTCTGGCACCAAGGCTTCGCACTCGACCAGAATATCGCGTTTAGCAAGGCGGTTAAAGCGTCGCACGATTTCATTGGTCTGTTCTATCATCGGAATTTGGTCGTCGCCCACCGGTACCAGACTCGCTTTGAATGCGGTGATGTCTGCCGCCTGACTGACCGGGTAGGTAAAGAAACCGGCAGGAATATCGCGTTCAAAATTACGCAGAATAATCTCTTGCTTGATGGTCGGATTGCGCTCAAGACGGGCAATGGTGACCAGATTCATGTAGTAAAACGTGAGTTCGGTCAGTTCCGGAATTTGCGACTGAATGAAAATCGTGGATTTAGTTGGATCGATGCCCACAGCCAGATAATCAAGTGCCACTTCCAGCACATTGTTATGCACCTTGGATGGGTCGTCCATGTTGTCAGTCAATGCCTGCGCATCGGCCAGCATGATGTATTGCTGATACTGATGCTGGTACTTGACACGGTTGCGCAAACTACCGACGAAATGGCCCAGATGCAAGGGGCCGGTAGGGCGGTCGCCCGTCAAAATAAGGTGCTGTTTGTCTGCTGAGGGTGTCGTGTTGTTGCTCATGCTTAGATTCCAAAGTTGTTATAGTCGAATTAGTTGTTCGGGCATAAAAAATGCCGCTCAGTCTGGCGGCATTGATGTGATTTAATTCAGTACTGATTGCAACAATCACTTTCAAATGGGATGCGCCTGACGATGAGTTTAGTCGTTGCACCAATACCGAGTTGAGGAGTTATTTGCTTTATTCATGTCCGCATAATGCGGTCGCGGGTACTTTTTTGTCAAGGAATGTCTCTCTGCGCATGGTAAAATCTGCCTCGAAATTCTTGCGATGTGTTGAAAATAAAGGCGACCGCTTTGATGTATCCATCACCAAATAAACTCATTATTGCCTCCCGCGAAAGTCGTCTCGCCATGTGGCAGGCTGAGCATGTACGCGATCAGTTGGCGGCGCTTTATCCAGAGTGCGTCATCGAAATTCTTGGGATGACGACGCGAGGCGATCAAATCCTCGATAGAGCCTTATCTAAAGTGGGCGGCAAAGGTTTATTTGTCAAGGAGCTGGAAGTCGCCATGGCAGACGGTCGCGCGGATCTGGCGGTGCACTCCTTGAAGGATGTACCTATGGATTTGCCCGAGGGTTTTACACTAGCGGCCATTTTGGAGCGCGAAGACCCGCGTGATGCTTTCGTTTCTAATCATTTTTCTTGTTTAGCCGATTTACCGCATGGTGCTGTTGTAGGCACTAGCAGTCTGCGTCGGCAAGCGCTTATTACAGCACGTTATCCTCATCTACTTATTCATCCTTTGCGCGGCAACCTTGATACCCGTTTGCGCAAACTGGATCAAGGCGAATATGCGGCAATTATTCTTGCAGCAGCGGGTTTGAAACGGCTAGGTTTGCCTGAGCGTATTCGTGCCTATATTGAGCCTGAGCAAAGCTTGCCAGCCGCAGGGCAAGGTGCTATGGCGATAGAAATTCATACCAATCGCCCTGAATTGCTTGCATGGCTTGCGCCAATCAATCATTTGGCTACAGCGCAGGCGGTGAATGCTGAACGTTCTGTATCGAAGGCTTTCGGGGGAAGTTGCCAGATTCCTTTGGCGGCATTTGCGACGGTGATTGAGGGACAAATGCATTTGCGTGCAATGGTGGCTACCCCTGATGGTACGCGGATTGCGCAGGCGGAAGTACGCGGTGAGGCCGCTGCTGGTATGGCGTTAGGATCTCAGGTGGTTCGGGCATTGTCGGCACAAGATGCAGAATCTATTTTAGCCGCCTGTAAAGCGCAAATTGTTGAATGAACAGTGATTTGATGGAGAATCCTTCGGTCATTATTACCCGCCCGCTAGCTCAGGCTACGGATTTTGCTACGCAAGTTGTCGCGGCAGGACGTAGTGCCGAAATTTTTCCATTACTGGAAATTGAAGCGCTTTCGGACAATGCCGCACTTGATGCAATTGTTTCGCGATTATCCGATTTTTCAATGGTGGCATTTGTCAGCCCAAATGCGGTGCATGCCTTTGTTTCGCGGGTTCCGCAATGGCCGACAGATCTTGCGATAGCGGTGATGGGAGCCGGAAGCCGGATAGCGCTTGCTGCGCATGGCTTGAGCGATGCAAACGTCAAGATCTTTAGTCCTATCAATCCAGCGCGTACCGATTCAGAAACACTGCTCGAAGTGCTTGATTTAACGGCATTGAAGGGCTGCGAAGTATTGATAGTCAGAGGCGAGAGTGGTCGCGAGTTGCTAGCAGATGCATTGCGATCCAATGGTGTTATTGTTACTCAGATAGCGGCATATCGACGATTGGCTCCTGAGTTGACGTTTGACATGCAACAACGCTTGGTATTACTGCTGAGCCGAGAAAATGATTGGATCGTCACAAGTTCCGAGGCGCTTAAGACCTTGATTGCATGGTGCAAGCAAATTGATTTTGCTAATGCCGTGGAAAAAATGCAACATCAGCATATCGTTGTGCCGCATGTGCGCATTGCGGAAACCGCAAAAAATCTTGGGTTTCAATTCATTACACTTACAGGATCAGGCGACGAAAGTCTACTTGTCGCGTTACAATCTCGGCTATGAGCGAACAGCAATCCCCCCCCGAAACCGAATCGACGGTCAATTCGACAGATACTGCGGCTAAACAGCCGCTTGTGCCTATGGTGCCCGAATCAATTGACGTTCAAAAAAAGGCTTGGATAGAGCCCGGATATGTTATTTCAGGCGCACTTGCGATTCTTCTTGCCGCCCATTGGGTGACATCACAAGGGCAAATTGCCAATTTACGTGAAGAAGTAGCACGCCGTTTGCTCATTGCCGATGCGAATAGCAGCGAGACCAAGATTCTTGCAAAGGCAGTACAAGAAACATCGAAAGAAATTCAGACAAAAGTGATTCTGCTCGAAGGCCGGCAAACCGAGGCACAGAGTCAACAATTAGCGCTTGAACAGTTATATCAAGATTTATCAAAAAATCGTGATGAGTGGGCATTAGCTGAAATTGAGCAAGTGCTGGCAACGGCGAGCCAACAATTGCAGCTTGCAGGCAATGTGCAAGGAGCGTTGATCGCTCTGCAAAATGCGGATAGTCGTCTGGCTAAATCTGAAAAACCACAATTCATTACGATTCGTCGCGCAATTGCTAAAGATATCGATAAATTAAAATCGTTGCCTACATTGGATCTCACAGGGATTTCCTTGCGTTTAGATAGCGTCATTGCCCAAGTGGATCATATTCCTTTATGGGCGGATGAAAAATCAGTTGTTACCGTTACCCCACCTAAAGCTCCTTTGCGGGTGTTACCCAAGTCCAATACGCTTAGCGCAAAAAATGGAAAGACGCTCACATCAGGAGATGTCGCTGAAAATACCTGGACTATGCGTATTCAGGACTACTGGCAGAGCTTTTCAAGTGAGATGTCTGGCGAAATCAGACAGCTAATTCGTGTCAGGAGCGTTGAAACGCCAGATGCATTGCTGTTGAGTCCGTCACAAGGTTATTTTGCACGGGAGAACCTCAAGCTGCGCTTACTCAATGCTCGCCTGGCGCTTTTGTCTCGAAATGAAGGTGCGTTTCGCAGTGACATGATTGCGGCGCAGGATGCGATTACAAAATATTTTGATACCCGAACCAAGCAATCACAAACGGTTCAAACTTTGCTTCGACAAGTACAGGGCAGTAATTTATCAATAGAGATGCCAACACTGGTAGATAGTTTGAATGCAGTACGAAATTACAAAGTGAAGCCATAAACATGCGTCTTTTTATTCGGCTTCTGATTTTATTTGCTTTGGCCGTTGGCCTTGCTGTAGGTGCCCGGTTTAATCCAGGAAATGTGGTGTTGTTCTATCCACCTTATCGAATTGATTTGTCACTGAATTTTTTCTTGTTACTCACCTTGGTTTTATTCGTTTTGATTTACGTGATGGTACGTACCATCGTGACTACGCAGAATATGCCAAAAAAAGTAGCAGAGTATCGACAAAATAAACGAGAGCGAGACGGTAATAAAGCATTGAGAGAAGGTTTGAAAGCTCTTTTCGAAGGTCGATTTGGTCGCGCAGAAAAAGCAGCAAGTCGGGCAATTGAGTTACCTGAAAATGCTGGTTTGGCTGCCTTGATTGGTGCGAGGGCGGCGCATCATATGGGCCAGTTTGATCGACGTGACTCGTGGTTTTCTAGTATTCATCACGATTCTCCTTACCGGATAGCGCGCCTCGTCAGTATGACGGAATTATTAGTTGATCAACATAAAGCCGATCAGGCATTAGAGGCTGTACAAGAGTTAAATGCGAGCGGCACTAGGCATATACAAGTATTGCGCTGGGCTTTAAAAGCAAATCAGCAAGCAAAAAAATGGCCTGAAGTATTGAAATTAGTGCGTACCTTGGATAAACATCGAGCCTTGCACCCATCATTGTCGAATCGTTTGCGTGAGCTTGCGTATGAAGATTTACTTAAAGATCATGGACACGATGCCGAATCGTTGCGGCGCGCGTGGTTCGAGATTCCTGCAGCTGACCGAAAGAACCGTTTTGTCGCATTCACGGCTGCAACGACCTTCAATGTTTTGGGTTTGTGTGATGATGCCAGAAACATTGTTGAGAAGGCATTAGTTGAGCAGTGGGATGACCGTTTGATGCGTGCTTATCGCGTAGCATCTGCTGCGGAAGGCTCTGCTGCACTTCTTTCACAAATTGACCATTGTGAACAATGGTCAACAACGCGCCCGACAGATCCTGAACTTGCACTGACGCTTGGTGCTTTATGTTTGAAGCAAAAATTGTGGGGCAAGGCGCAGAGGCACATGGAACGCGCCATATCTGATGCAAATGAGCCACGAACCATACGTGAAGCAAATTTGAAATTAGCACAACTACACGAAGCCTTAGGTCAAACAGAAGAGGCTGCACAGCATTATCGTCAATGCGCAATTGCAACTATGCTGTAAGTGTTGCGATGCACAATTTGTACATAAAACTCGATATAATCTGCCCATCTAATTTCATTTCTATCCTATTTTTAATTTGAAAGAGCATTATGAGTTTGAATAAAGTTCCTGCAGGTCGCGACTTACCAAATGATTTCAACGTCATTATCGAAATTCCGATGAATGCTGATCCGATCAAGTATGAAGTGGATAAAGAAAGCGGCGCCATATTTGTGGATCGTTTCATGGGAACTGCAATGCACTACCCGTGTAATTACGGCTACGTACCTGAGACAATAGCCGGCGATGGAGACCCTGTTGACGTGCTTGTCATTACTCCATTCCCGTTGATTCCTGGCGTTGTCGTTCGATGCCGTCCAATCGGCATTTTAAAGATGACTGACGAAGCAGGTGCTGATGGCAAAGTACTGGCAGTACCTATCGATAAAATATTGTCGATTTATACGCATTGGCAAAAACCTGAAGATATGAATGAGTTGCGCTTAAGACAAATACAGCATTTCTTTGAGCATTACAAAGATTTGGAAAAGGGCAAATGGGTTAAGATTGAAGGCTGGGGCGGACCAGATGACGCAAGAACAGAGATACTGACTGGCGTTGAAAACTACAAAAAAATGCAGGCTTGATCGATATTTGATTGATGTAAGTGACACTCAAAAAAGACACGTGATGGTGTCTTTTTTTTGAGTAAATTTAACCCAGAATTTCCATTAGTATTGGCAATGATGATGGATGCACTTGTCGAGGCAGTTTTGTTGCGAATGAGGCGCCAATAGCGGGCTATTGGCAACGAAGAGCAGAAAAAATGACCGAAAATGCGTCGTCAGCATGCCAATAGCACCGCAGGTGCGTCTAATGGAAAATCTGGGTTTAACGCAGCAATACAGAAAAAACAAATGCAATGGCGATTAAAAACCCACATACGCTAATCCAGAATAAAGCACTTCTGTCTGTTTGCGTGTTTTTAGCCTCCGATTGCGGAAAGCTCTGGGCACGTTTGCGTTTAAGTCGTTTGTCCCTAGCTAAGAATTTATCTAATGCCAATGCCATATCAGCGGCACTAGAGTAACGCAATGCAGGGTCTTTTTGCATTGCTTTCATCACAATAAACGACAATTTTTCAGGTATGTTTGGACTAATTTCTGAGGGTGATTTAGGTGTCTTATGGGCAATCTGGTGCAATAATTTATCAATATCGTTAGACTGAAATGGTTTTTGCAGTGTCAGCATTTCATACATTAATGCACCTAGAGAATACACATCAGTCATGGCGTTTACTTGTTGCCCCATTGCCTGTTCTGGGGACATGTAATTGGGCGTCCCCATAACATTGTTATTGAATAGAGTTTGAGCAGGTTGGCCATCATCGTCGAGAATTCGGCTGGGTGCGCGTGCAATACCAAAGTCGACCACTTTGGGCTGATTGTTCGGCAATATGAAAATATTTGCTGGTTTAATGTCGCGATGAATGACTCCATTT
>JACMRF010000058.1 GCA_014376575.1 Undibacterium sp. | reverse complement strand
AATTAACTGTATAAACAAGGATTAGTGTATGTACATTAAAGATTATGTAATTCGTGCGTTGAAAAAAGTTTTTCGAATCGCCAGTGGAGCAGAATTTTTAAACCCTTCATGTGATACTTCTAGACAGTCGGCTAATGACAAAATTTCAAGTCTTTTGAGTCGAGATGCCCCTTGCATGATTTCGCGATTTGGTACAACTGAGTTAAATTGTATAAATAATTATCTTTGTGTTTATAGTAAAGAAAGTTATAATCGCCGGATTTTTGACTATATTACTGATAACACTCATACTCCTTGGTGGAACGAGGATCATTTTCAAATAATGAGTCTCTATTCGGGCATATTCCCCCCAGGCGAAGATACTAGCAAGAAATTTGCTATGAGATATTTGCGAGATATTCCACTAATTGATCTTTTGGGATCTTTCCAATATCATGAAAAATTTATGCCACTCAATCCAGCTGTGCAAAAAGTTCAATTGGAAACTTTATATCCCTTCTTTGTAGAGCGGCCATGGTCGCAAGCTTTAAAGGGGAAAAGAGTACTACTGGTGCACCCATTTGATGATTCCATTCGTTCGCAATACCTAAGGCGTGAACAATTATTTGATAATCAGAATATTCTTCCAGAGTTCGAATTAATAACATTGCGTGCGGTTCAATCTGTCGCTGGTACGAAAGTGCCTTTTAAGGATTGGTTTGACGCATTGAAATACATGGAAGACAAAATATCTGGTATCGATTTTGATGTTTGTATATTAGGTTGTGGTGCTTACGGTTTGCCACTAGCAGCCCATGTGAAGCGATTAGGAAAAAAGGCTGTCCACTTAGGTGGTGGTACGCAGCTACTCTTTGGCATAAAGGGAAAACGGTGGACAGAGCAATATGAAAGAGTATGGAACTATCGACCGAACGAATTAATCAATACGAATTATGTTGATTTATTTAATGAAAACTGGATTTTCCCGGACACTAGTGAAAAACCTTATGACGCCGTTAAGGTTGAAGGTGCCTGCTATTGGTAGCGCTCCTCGGCAATCCCTTCGTTTTCCCCTGACTTCACAAGTAGAAAGTTTATGCAGCCATTGATAGGTGCTGCTTTGGGCTAAACTAACGCAAAGCCATATTAGGGCGGGTCGTGATAGTAGGTCAACATCCGCCGCGTGGCGCAGTTCCGAGCCTTCTTCAATGCTGGACTAGTAATATTGGGAGAGCCACTCGTAGCGCACAGTTTGGTTGTACCGTTCGACATACGCGTTTTGCTGTGGCTTGCCTCGCTGGATGTATTCAATCCGGGTACCTCAATCCCTTGTCCAATCCTGAATAGTGGGGCTGAAGTTTTCGGGACAGTTGTAGCATCGAGTAACTTGTGGCCTGCTACGCCAGGAGATGATCGTAAGAGCCCGATGAATACCGTTCTTGCAGATTCTAGAGACGGCGGGCATTATGGGCAGCAGATGTACTCCGTGGGAGGTGTAAATTTAACTAGCCCGAGTGCACACCATGCATGAGTCGAATTTCACTTGCATCGACACGAAGTGACACCCAAGGACCGGGTAGCCATCA
The DNA here is from genome assembly GCA_014376575.1 of Undibacterium sp. The sequence goes on along the minus strand of JACMRF010000058.1, from coordinate 2,184 downwards.
ACTGAAATGGATAAATTAGGTCCGAATAAGTGGGCCTATGAACACGGCATCGAAACGGATCTGAGCCGACCTAGAAAACCCACCGATAACACCATGGACGAAAGTTTCAATGGCAGGCTGCGCATAGAGTGTTTAAACAAGCATTGCAGTAGGCTGGCCTTCAGCTGAATTTGAATAAATCAGGGCCGACTAACGAGGTGGGTCCTCATAGTGCGGTATGCTAAAGCACAAAACACGAATTTACCCTCCAGGCTGGCCTGCAGAGGATCCAGTAGCCGGAAAATTTAACTTCTTAGCGGTACTAATTCGGCGTCAGGGTTAGTTTGATATAGATCGTCCCGAGTTTTTATGCCGACCCCGGTCCTGCGTGATGTAACAAGTAATTTTCTTCCATAACTTGTTAAAAATTTACACGTAGCTCGTCGCTATAGCGAAATCGTAGAATACTTTTTCGGTAAATAAGTAGGGTTTGATAAATTTGGCTAAAGAACTCTGTGTACAGATATTATTTTTCATAATAAGATTAATTTTTGATGAAAGTTCCTATGCAAGTTGCTTGTCGCCAATGCGGTTCTAGTAATGTTATTAGCTGCGGTGTAATAACGGAAGCCGACAGATTCTGTGGCTTGAGATTACAGCCTGCTTGGGAAGGTGGTACCTTATACAAGTGTAATGATTGTTATCTTGCATTCCGCTTTCCGGTGCATCCAGCTGATGAATACTTAAAATTGTACGAATCTGCGCCGGAAAGTACATATGAAAATTCGGAATTACGGTATGACCAACTTTTGGTACGTCAAGCAATCTTGGAAAATAATATTGCTGGAGGGGCGATCTTAGATATTGGTTGCTTCAATGGGGCACTGTTGAATACGCTGGGCGCTGAGTTTGAAAAATTCGGTATCGAAGCTTCTGAGGCGGCCTGCAGAATATGTCGGGATCAAGGCATTGATATTGTTGCTGATAGCGCTGAACAATTAGGATCAATAGATCGAAAATTTGACGTGATTTGTCTTGTAGATGTGTTGGAGCATGTCGTCAATCCATTCGAACTGGTGAAAATTGCAATCTCTAGACTTAGGGTGGGCGGCCGTTTGATTATCAGCACTGGTGACGCTTCAAATTTTTTATGGAGGCTTTTTGGTGGAAAATATTGGTATTGTTCATTTCCTGAGCATATTAGTTTTATTTCTCCAGAGTGGGTGAGTAATGCGACTAGATTCACACCAGCGCAGCTTGTTCGATTGACAAAGTTCCCACATAAAAATCCGAATATCGGACAAAGTGAAGCTTGGATACGATTTGTGGGTCGATTTATTAAAGCGATTGGTGAAAACGTGTTCCTTACATTTGCAAATAGTAGTACTCGTTCACCGCGATGCAAGCTAGGGTTTCCGGGTGTAGTCAATGACCACATGCTTGTCGTTCTCTGTCGTAACGAAGAATCCAGCTCAGGTTGAACTAATAAATGTTTAAAATTGCTGTGTTGTTGACATGCTTCAATAGGCGTGATACCACCTTACGTTGTTTGAGAGGGCTATTTGTGATGGGGAATTCTATTGATGTCTATCTGGTTGACGACAAGTCAACTGATGGTACGGCAGCGGCGGTTTCAACAGAGTTTCCTCAAGTTCATTTGATATCCGGTACTGGTCATCTTTACTGGAGCCGGGGTATGTATTTGGCTTGGGAAAAGGCCAAGGCTGGTGAATATTCACATTTTCTCTGGCTCAATGACGATGTTGCGCTGCATTTTGGCTGCTTGGATGAGTTGATTGAATGCTCAAGGCTTTGCGGTCATCAATCCATTATCTCCGGCATAATCGAGTCGCACGACGGTAAGGAGATTCTGTACGGTGGCACAAACTCTAAAAGGCGCTTGTTGTTGCCGACTGGGGCCATGCAAAACATTACCAATATGAATGGTAATGTGGTGCTTGTTCCGGCTGAAGTATTTGCAAAATTAGGAAATATTGATTTTCATTTTCATCATGATCTCGGCGACGTGGATTATGGTTTGCGAGCGCAGCAGTGCAGCATCAAGGTGTTTACGACACGTATTGTCGTCGGTAGCTGCGATCGCAACAACACTTGTCGCGTCCGGCTTTGGGGTTCTAGTCTTTCAAATCGATTTACAAAACTCTACTCCCCACTCGGCAACCATCCAAAAATCAATTTTTACTT
>JACMRF010000057.1 GCA_014376575.1 Undibacterium sp. | reverse complement strand
GGATGCACTTTTCGAGACAGTTTTGCTGCGAATGAGGCGCCAATAGCGAGCTATTGGCAACGAAGAGCAGAAAAAATGACCGAAAATGCGCCGTCAGCATGCCAATAGCACCGCAGGTGCGCCTAATGGAAAATCTGGGTTCAACATCGGACTTAGTGCGCCACTATTTATGATGAAAGCGGAGCGGCGATAAGCTTGTTTCGTCCGCTCTCTTTGGCACGATACAAGGCGTCATCCGCTAGTTTGAGCGTCAGCGCTGGCTCAACTCTTCGAGCGTGCTCGGCCACGCCGATAGAAATAGTTACTTTTAAATTAATACCAATCTCAGGGAATGTCAGGCTTTCAATTTGCTGCCTAACCCGCTCGGCAATAATCATCGCCCCTTCCATCGGGGTATTAATCAAGGCAATTACAAATTCTTCACCACCAAAGCGGCCAAAAAAATCGGTGGCGCGTAAGCTTTTGGATGCGGTCGTAGCAACTAGGCGCAAGACCTCATCACCTGCCAAATGGCCGTAGGTATCGTTGACGTTCTTAAAAAAATCGATATCAACCATGCAGACGCTAAATACCGAACCATAACGCGTACAGCGTTGCGCCTCTTCAGTAATGCGTTCCATCAGATAGCGACGGTTATACACACCGGTTAATTCATCCCGAATCGCCATATCACTGATGCGTTGCAAGGCGATTTCCAGCTCTGCGTTTTGCGTTGCCAGCGCCTGATTTTTTTCATTTACTACGCGCCGCAGGTTGCCAATAAACCCGGCAAGAAAACTAAATTGCATCAGCGTCACAGCAAACGCCAGCCACTGCAAAATCTCCAATTTCAGATTAATCACGTTGGCAGAATAGTGGGTCAATAAAAAAATCAGCAAGGCATATCCAAGGAGGATCACCACCGCTAAATAAATGAATTCCCGAACTTTGAAGCGGAACATGCCGAACGCGAAAAGGGTCACACCCAGCAATAAGAACGTACCGCGCGCTTCTCCAGCAAAAAACATAGTGAACAGCCCAAGCAATGCGGGGATAAGCATTTGTATGGCGGTCAGACTTGGGTCCTTACATCTTTTATTTATCCCGCTACGGATCAGAAAATAAACGATCAAGACAAACGAGACATCCAGACTCAGATAAAGAGCAACAGCATGAGTACTTAAATAAGCAAAAACCCAACAAAGCAGAACAAACACGATGTTCATCAGATGTACGGCAGTGCCGATGAAAAACCGCCTTAAGCGAATTTCCTGCTTAGGATCATCAAGTGGAAAAATAGCAAATCCTGCAATGTTCATTCAATACCGTCTCTTTTCGTTCAATTAAACGCTTAATTCATCGTAGGCACGACAGATATAAAGGCGAATGCCAGGCGGTATCACTTCAGGCCCAAAGTGTATCCGCAAGTAATCATCAATCCAATCAAACTGAGACAAACAGCTTTTTGAGTGTGGTACCCGTCTATGCCATGCTGCGCTTAATCAAGTGCACAAATGCAAAATCCGACAGATGATTGCCGGATTCAATTAAAACATTTTTACACATGCGCAAGATAAGACAATTGTTACTTTTTGCAAACTCCAGTGTTAATCACCTGCTCGTACACTGCCGATACCCTCCACTGATTTACTGACAGAACGTGGATTCCCGTAATAGTTGAGCGAACCTATGCCTTGCACTGTCGCCTTGAGCCGGTCGCTCGCATACACTTTTACCGAACCTACGCCCTCAACGCTGACATCGGCGACCTCAGCGATCAAGCTCTTGGTATCGACCATGCCAACACCTTGCACCTTCAGTTTGAGCATTTGGACTTTTCCATTGGCACTTAACAACCCCACGCCTTCATAATCGACT
>JACMRF010000056.1 GCA_014376575.1 Undibacterium sp. | reverse complement strand
TTTTTGATGACTGGCACCATCAAACCATTCGGCGTATCGGCGGCAAAACCGATGTTGTAGTAAGACTTCAGGATCAGGTTTTCACCGGTCGCATCGAGCGAGGCGTTAAAGGCTTTGAATTTTTTCAATGCAGCGACGCTCGCTTTGATGACAAACGCCAGCATCGTCAGTTTGATGCCGGATTTGACCATCGCCGCGTTGGACGATTTACGGAACTCTTCCAGGTCGGTGATATCGGCTTCATCGAAATGGGTGACATGCGGAATCATCACCCAGTTGCGATGCAGATTCGGGCCGCTGAGTTTTTTGATGCGTGACAAAGGCAATAATTCAGTCGCGCCAAACTTGCTGAAATCAAGTGATGGCCAAGCCAGTAAATTCAAGCCAGCGCCACTGCCGTTGCTCGCTGCAGCAAGTGCAGGTGCAGCAGAGCTACCAGCCATGATGCCCTTGACGAAATTTTGTACGTCTTCTTGCGAGATACGGCCTTTGGCTGCGGTACCTTGAACACGTCCTAAATCGACACCAAGTTCGCGGGCGAATTTACGGATAGAAGGAGAGGCATGCGCACTAGCGCTAGTGACTACGGAGCTTGCTGATGCGGCTACGGCTACCGCTGCCGGAGCAGGGGCAGATGGAGCTGCAACTGCGGTAGTAGCAACCGAAGCAACCGGAGCGACCGCTGCTGGCGCGGCGACCGATGCGCTTGCAGCAACAGCTGGTGCTGCAACAGTTGCAACTGTAGCGGCGGATGCCTCAATGATCACCAACAAGGAACCTTCGGCGATTTTATCGCCTATCTTTACTTTAATTTCTGTGACAACACCGGCATGACTGGACGGAATTTCCATACTGGCCTTATCCGATTCCACGGTCACCAGTGACTGATCGACCTTGACTGTATCGCCTACTTTTACCATTAACTCAATGACTTCAACTTCTTTGAAATCGCCGATGTCCGGGACTTTGACTTCAATTGTACTCATAGTTTTTCTCCATGACCGCCCTGCGTTAGAAGCAGATGAGCGGTGATTTTTGGGTGTGTGCCGGGCTACGCTACGCTAAGCCAACCCGGCCTACGATTCACGTTATTTCTATACAGTCACCGGATTTGGTTTGTCCGCATCGATACCATATTTGGCAATAGCTTGCGCCACCACGGAGGCTGACAAACTACCTTCATCAGCTAACGACTTCAATGCAGCAATCACGACAAAGTAGCGGTTCACCTCAAAGAATTCACGTAATTTAGCGCGTGAATCGGAGCGGCCAAAACCATCTGTACCCAAGACTTTATAACTGCGATCTTTAGGGATGAAGGCACGTACCTGCTCCGCAAAGGTGCGCATGTAATCGGTAGAGACAATGATAGGGCCAACCGTATCTTTCAGGCATTCAGCGATATAGGGAACACGCGCTTCTTCGACTGGATGCAACATATTCCAACGCTCGGCGTCTTGGCCATCACGCGCCAGCAAAGTAAACGATGGTGCAGACCAGACGTCAGCGGCAATACCAAAATCATTGAACAGCAGATCAGCAGCAGCAATCACCTCACGCAGAATCGTGCCGGAACCCATTAACTGCACACGGTGCTTGGTGGTTTCAGCCGATTTTTGCAATTGGTAGAGACCCTTGATGATGCCCTCTTCTTGCCCTGCTTTCAAACCAGGATGACTGTAGTTCTCGTTCATGATCGTGATGTAATAGAACACATCTTCCTGATTGGTGACCATTCGGCGCAGACCGTCGTGAATGATGACGGCTACTTCATGCGCGAAGGTAGGATCATAAGGAACGCAGTTAGGAATAGTCGATGCCAACACATGGCTATGACCATCTTCATGCTGCAAGCCTTCACCGTTCAAGGTAGTACGACCAGCAGTACCGCCCATCAGGAAACCGCGCGAACGCATATCGCCCGCTGCCCATGCCAAGTCACCGATACGTTGCAGACCGAACATTGAGTAATAAGTATAGAACGGGATCATGACGCGATTATTGGTCGAGTAAGATGTTGCCGCAGCAATCCATGAGCTCATCCCGCCGGCTTCATTGATCCCTTCTTGCAAAATCTGACCGGCTTTATCTTCGCGGTAGTACATGACCTGGTCTTTATCGACCGGCTCGTACAATTGCCCAACCTGACTAAAAATACCGATCTGACGGAACAGCCCTTCCATACCAAAGGTACGTGATTCATCGACCATGATAGGTACGATACGCTGACCCAGGCTAGCATCGCGCAGCAAGGCTGTCAGTACGCGCACATACGCAGCAGTGGTTGAAATCTCACGGCCTTCGGCAGTCGGTTCCAGCATTGCCTGAAATGCGGTCAATTCTGGCACCACCAATTGCTCGTCGGCTTTCTGACGGCGTTGCGGCAAATAACCACCCAAGGCAGCGCGACGCTCTTGCAAGTACTTCATCTCTGGCGTGTCATCGGCCGGCTTGAAGAAAGGGATCTCTGGCAATTGCTCGTTAGAGATAGGCAATTGGAAGCGATCACGCAAAGCCTTGATGGCTTCGTCATCGAGTTTCTTGGTGTTGTGTGCAGTATTGCGCGCCTCACCTGATTTACCGAAACCAAAACCCTTGACGCTCTTCACCAACAAAACAGTTGGCTGACCTTTGTGTTCTTGTGCCACTTTAAATGCAGCGTAAATCTTATGTGGATCATGACCGCCACGGGTCAGGCGCCAGATATCATCATCCGACATTTGCGCGACCATCTCTAACAACTTTGGATGCTTACCGAAGAAATGGCTACGTACATAGGCACCATCTTTGGCTTTGTAATTCTGATATTCGCCGTCAACAGTTTCCATCATGACTTTTTGCAAGATGCCATCTTTGTCTTTGGCCAGCAAGGCGTCCCAACCTTCACCCCAAATCACTTTAACGACATTCCAGCCGGCACCACGGAAATCAGATTCCAGTTCCTGAATGATTTTGCCGTTACCACGGACCGGACCATCGAGACGTTGCAGATTACAGTTGACGACGATGATCAGATTGTCGAGTTGTTCGCGCCCTGCCATACCGATTGCACCCATCGATTCAGGTTCATCCATCTCGCCATCACCACAGAAAGCCCACACTTTGCGGTTGGCTGTGTCGGCAATACCGCGTGCATGCAGATATTTCAGGAAACGTGCCTGGTAGATCGACATCAAGGGACCAAGACCCATCGATACGGTAGGGAACTGCCAAAAATCTGGCATCAATTTTGGATGAGGATAAGAAGACAGACCCTTACCATCGACTTCACGGCGGAAGTGCAGTAATTGCTCTTCAGTTAAGCGGCCTTCAAGGAAAGCGCGGGCATATATGCCTGGCGAGGAATGCCCCTGAATGTATAGCAGATCGCCGCCATGATCTTCAGTCGGTGCGTGCCAGAAGTGATTAAAACCTATGCCCAGCATATTTGCCAATGAAGCAAAACTGGACAGATGACCGCCCAGATCGCCATCCAGACGATTGGCCTTAACCACCATCGCCATCGCGTTCCAGCGCATCATCGAGCGCAGTTTTTCTTCAATTTCCAGATTACCCGGGCAATGCGCACCGACATCTGCCGGTATTGTATTCACGTAGGCGGTATTGCTGGAAAAAGGAATATGCGACCCGCGACGGCGCGCCAGATCGACCATGCGCTCCATCAAATAATGGGCGCGCTCCGGGCCTTCGTTATCAATCACTGACTCCAAGGCAGATAACCATTCATTGGTCTCTACAACATCTGGATCATTGACGGCTTGCGCCAAAACTTGGTCTATCTGGGGTGACATAGAGTGGGTCTCCTTCTTCCGGTTGTACGCGCTTTTTTATATCGCGCGTTGGGGCGTAACGACAAATTAATATCTAGGCTTTATTAGTGCAAGCATTCTAACAGGAGTTTTAAATTTTTCAAATAGCGATATTCAATTTCATAATGTGATATATGCATTGCAGTGCGGAATATTTTTATCGTACTTACTCAATCGCCATAGTGGTATTGAATAATTCAATTAATGCAATGCAGCATTTTTTGTAGTTTCAGTACACAATTGGCGAAATAACATCGATAAATTTCACCAATAATCATTCAAGCCGTCAAAAATAAAATAAAAATCGTTCCGCCATTTTCTGGCAGATTACCGTTACCGCGCTATCACCTTCCGCTGTTACCTTCGCTACGCATCCTTTATAATCTCGTCCTAAAGCAGCTTTGTTTAGCTTCAATATTGCCATCCATCCTCATTTACCTCAGATAAGCCCAACATGACAGCCCATATCATCAGCGGAACCCAACTATCCCAACAAATTCGTGGCGAGGTAACACAACGCGCAGCCGCATTGACAGCAAAAGGAAAGCAACCGGGCCTCGCAGTGATATTGGTTGGTGAGAACCGCGCCTCACAAGTGTATGTGCGCAACAAGGTAAAAGCCTGTGAAGACTGCGGCTTTTATTCTGTGCTGGAAAAATACGAGGCAGATCTGAGTGAAACCGCACTAATGGCGCATATCGACAGGCTCAACAAAGACCCGAAAATCAACGGCATTCTGGTGCAATTGCCATTACCCGCGCATATCGATGCCAATAAGGTGATTGAGGCGATTGCAGCAGAAAAAGATGTCGATGGCTTTCACATCAGCAATGCCGGTCTTTTGATGACCGGCCAACCACTGTTCCGCCCTTGTACACCGTATGGCGTGATGAAGATGCTCGAATCGATTGATTATCCTGTGCGCGGTGCCAATGCCGTCATCGTAGGGGCATCGAATATTGTCGGCAAACCGCAAGCGATGTTGCTCTTGCAAGCAGGCGCTACAGTCACCATCTGCAATTCCAAGACGCGTGATTTAGGCTACCACACCCGCAATGCCGATATTCTTGTCGTCGCCACAGGCAAGCGCAATATCGTCACAGCCGATATGGTAAAACCAGGTGCAGTCGTAATGGACGTTGGCATGAACCGTGATGACGAAGGCAAATTATGTGGCGATGTTGATTACGCCAATGTCAAGGAAGTCGCTGGCTATATCACTCCCGTACCAGGCGGCGTCGGCCCAATGACTATTACCATGCTGCTCGTCAATACGATAGAAGCGGCGGAAAGAAACTAAGATGACCCAAAATAATCTGCAAAATCCTTTACTCGACTTTAGTGACCTGCCGCAATTTGATGCCTTCAAGCCAGAACACATTTCGCCAGCAATTGATGCCTTACTTGAACTAAATCGAAACGTCATCACGCAACTGGAACAAACCACAGCGCAGGTCACGTGGGAAAATTTTGTCGAGCCGCTAGAAAACGCTACCGAGCAACTAGGCAGGGCCTGGGGCGTGGTTGGCCACCTCAATGCGGTGATCGACACGCCTGAGCTGCGCGCTGCATACAATGAAAATCAACCGAAAATTACAGAATTCTGGACTGAACTTGGCCAAAATCTGGCCTTATTCGACAAGTACAAAGCCTTGCATGCCAAGGCCGATTTTGCCAGCATGCCACCGGCCAGAAAAACCATCATCACCAATGCGATACGCGATTTCCGTCTGAGTGGTGCTGAGTTGGCCGATGATAAGAAAAAACGTTATGCCGAGATACAAGAAAAACACGCCGCACTATCGACCAAATTTTCAGAAAATGTGCTCGATGCCACCAATGCATACGGTCTGCTGATAGAAAATATTGACGAGTTGACGGGCTTGCCAGAAGAAGTGTTACAGGCGGCAAAGAGTGCGGCTGAAAAAGACAATGCGTCGGGATACAAATTCACGCTGCACTTCCCCTCTTATTTCCCTATTTTGCAATATGCGGACAACCGCGCTTTACGCGAAACGATTTATCGGGCAAATGCCACCAAGGCTTCTGAATTAGGCGCCAAGCCAGAATGGGATAATACGTCGATCATTAATGAACTGTTGGAATTACGCAAAGAAGAAGCCGTCCTGCTCGGGTATCAAAATTTTGCTGAAGTATCTCTGGTTGCCAAGATGGCAGAAACTCCAAAACAAGTCAGTCAATTTTTGCTTGATCTGGCCAATCGCGCCAAGCCCTTCGGCGAAAAAGATCTGGCTGAGTTACGCGCGTTTGCCAAAGAACAATTGGGCATAGACGATTTGCAATCCTGGGATACCACTTACGCGTCAGAAAAATTGCGCGAACAGCGCTATGCATTTTCAGAACAAGAGGTAAAACAATACTTCCCTGAACACATGGTGATGGCAGGTTTATTCCGCGTCATCCAGACCTTATTTGCGATCGAAATCAAACCGGATCATGCTGCGACCTGGCATCCAGACGTTAAATTTTATCGACTGGAAAAAGAGGGGAAATTAGTTGGCCAATTCTATCTGGACTTATATGCCCGCAACGGCAAGCGTGGTGGCGCATGGATGGATGATGTACGCGGTCGCCGACTAACTGATCACGGAATACAAACGCCGGTCGCCTATCTGACCTGTAATTTTAACGAACCGGTCACTGTTGATGGCGTCACTAAGCCAGCGACCTTCACCCACGATGAGGTCATTACCGTCTTCCACGAATTCGGCCATGGCTTACACCACTTGCTGACCAAGGTTGAGGATTTGTCGGTCTCGGGCATTTCAGGCGTGGAATGGGACGCCGTTGAATTGCCATCGCAATTCATGGAAAATTTTTGCTGGGAATGGGATGTCTTGCAACACATGACAGCCCATGCAGAAACGGGTGCACCGTTACCGTGCGCACTGTTCGACAAAATGATCGCAGCCAAAAATTTTCAGTCCGGTTTGCAAACCTTGCGTCAGGTTGAATTCTCCTTATTTGACATCAATCTGCACGACGATTCACATCCCGGTGGGAACAACCAGGTACAAGACATATTAAGCACAGTCAGGGAACAGGTTTCGGTATTTACGCCGCCCGATTTCAATCGTTTTCAACATTCTTTTAGTCATATCTTTGCCGGAGGTTATGCTGCCGGTTACTTCAGCTATAAATGGGCAGAAGTCTTATCGGCAGATGCCTATGGTGCGTTTGAAGAAGCGGCTAAAACCGAAGGGAGTACACTGTCGCGCAGCGCGGGTAAAAAATTCCAGGAAGAAGTGCTGGAAATGGGCGGATCAAGGCCAGCCATTGAGTCTTTCAGAGCGTTTCGTGGTCGTGACCCCTCTATCGACGCACTGTTGCGCCATAGCGGCATGAACACCTAAAATAGGTATTGGAATAAATAAAGAATTTATTGGAGAACTTGTTTATGAATATCCACAGCTCATTTGGCACGGCTTTTAATAAGTCCTTTGTATTTATTTGTCTGGCGATACTGTGCCTGTCATCGAGTAACGCTCATGCCCAGCTCTACAAATGGCTTGGGCCAGACGGCAAAGTGACCTATAGCGACCTCCCCCCGCCCCAAGGCGCGAAACAATTGGAAACGAAAGCAATCAATAGTGAATCTGCTGGAATTCTGCTTCCTCAAGAGCTCGAAGCGGCGGTTGCGCAAAATCCTGTCACTCTGTACACGGCACCTTCATGTACGCCATGCACTGAAGGGCGTAGCTTACTCAAGCAACTTGGCATCCCTTTTTCGGAAAAAACCATCAAAAGTCCTGAAGATATCGACAAACTAAAACAAGTCAGTGGTGACGCACAATTGCCCGTACTGGTCATCAACAAAAATAAGCTTCGCGGGCTTGGTGAAACAGAATGGCGCGTTGCACTGAGCAATGCGGGCTACCCGGACACCAATAAGTTACCGAAGGAATATCGCTACCCAGCACCTGAGCCGGCGGCCCCACCTCCACCATTAAAAAAAGAAGGTGATGCAAATAGCGGTTTACCGAAACCCAAGCCTTCATCAGAAGCGGGCATTCGCTTTTAAAATGACGAGAATCGATTTTCATAGCAATGTGCCGGACAAGATCAGTTACACCTGCCGCTTGATTCGTAAAGCCAACGCCACAGGTTGTCGTATTATTGTTTTTGATAGCGACGCTGCTCAGCTCGGCATACTCAATGACGCGTTATGGACTTTTTCAGAGTCCGATTTTTTGCCTCACGTACTGCTTAACGATCCACGGATGGGGCAAACACCTATCGTACTCACGGCAGATGATCGCGCAGATTTTCCGCATTACGAACTCTTGATCAATTTGACCCAAAGTTTGCCCAGAGATTTTCTGCGATTTGAACGCCTCATCGAAGTCATTTCCAGCGATCCGCAAGACACCTTGGCCGGACGCGAGCGTTTTCGTCAATACAAGCAACAAGGCATTACGCCGACACACACTATTGCTAAACCATCATGAGCAATCAAATCGATTCCAGCATCCCCGTACTTACCGAAATCATCCTTCCTGACAATTTTTTAACGACTGACAGTGCAACTGAGTTTGCGTCTCCCCCTTCGTCAACAGGAGTGGCAATTAGCAGCAATGCGTCAGACAAAATCAGCGCAGAAGAATGGCAGCAATTAGAGCAAACCTTGCGCGAGAATGTCTTACGACAAGTTCTGTCTCGGGTAGATTTTGTCCTAGAACATCGCGTTCGGGACAGCCTCGCAGACGTGCTGCAAACAGCGGTTGAACGTCTCGCACTAGAAATACGCGCTGGTTTGCACAAAACGGTGGAAGAAGTCATCACCCGTGCAGTAGCGCAGGAAATATCCAAAGCAAAGATCATTAAATAAAATAAATATAGAAATATTTCTTTTATTTTTGAACAAAATTATTATTTTTTCTTTTAAAAATAAAAATTATCTTCCGCTTATTGATTACATTAAAAACCAATTACTTTCTACAATCTATCTATACGAACAAAGGAGATTGCCAGCATGAAAGTCATCGTTTTAGGTTCAGGGATCATCGGTACATCGTCTGCCTGGTTTTTACAAAAAGCAGGGCATGATGTCACTGTCATCGAACGTCAGCCAGGTGCTGCGCAAGAAACGAGTTTTGCCAATGGTGGTCAAATTTCAGTATCGCACGCAGAGCCTTGGGCCAATCCTTCTGCGCCTCTCAAGGTCTTAAAGTGGTTAGGCAAAGACGACGCGCCTTTGCTTTTTCGTCCTCGTGCAGAATTGTTGCAATGGCTCTGGGGCTTGAGTTTTTTGCGCGAATGCACCCAAAAGCGCACTGATGACAATATCCGCCAGATAGTTGCCATCTGTGAATATAGTCGCCAGACGCTGCAAGCTTTACGTTCAGAAACAGGCATCGCCTACGATTGCTTGACCAAAGGCATCCTGCACTTTTATACCGATCAAAAAGAATTTGATATTTCTCTTCCCGCGGCTAAACTGATGCGGGATTTAGGGTGTCCGCGTCATTCCATCAGCGCCGATGAAGTTATCAACATCGAGCCGGCCTTGGGGCGTATCCGTGACAAAATTGTCGGAGGTGATTTTACGGAAACGGATGAATCCGGCGACGTTTACAAATTCACCAATGGATTAGCAAAAAAATCTGCCGATGCTGGCGTCGATTTTCAATTCAATACTACTGTCACGCGACTCATCACGGAAGGTAGTGGTGCTTCTGCCAGGATCACCGGAGTTGAAGTCATCGACAGTACAGGCCGACATAAAGTCTTACGCGCTGACGCATTCGTCATCGCAATGGGAAGTTTTTCACAGCCACTCTTAAAGCCATTAGGCATTCATCTGATGCTCTATCCAGGCAAGGGATATTCTGCCACCTACGACATCACCAACTCAGATGCCGCACCGACGATATCGCTAACAGATGACGGCTACAAACTGGTGGTGTCACGCTTGGGTGATCGCCTGCGCGTTGCGGGCACCTGTGAAATCAATGGTTATTCGCGCGAGCTGAACACGGCTCGCTGCGAAGCGATCACCCGGCGTACCCAAGAATTGTTTCCCGATGCCTGCAACTACGATACGCCGACTTATTGGGCTGGTTTGCGGCCATTGACACCATCAAATGTGCCCTACATTGGAAAAACGAAATACAGTAATCTCTTCCTCAATACCGGTCACGGCACCTTGGGCTGGACCATGGGTGCTGGCTCCGGCAAAGCCATCGCCGAGATTGTTTCAGGTCGCCTTCCGCAAGTTGATTTTAAATTTACAGGCATGGCATCGTACGAACATCATAGAATTTTATTGCCCGCCTAACGACGACAAAAAAACTAGGCAACGCACATTAATCCACAATAGCGCAGCGTTTATGCGGGTCTTAAAGGCATTTAACCTGAAGACCCGCGTGGATATTGCACTTTCTATTCTGAAATTTGTGGCGATAAAACTAAAACCCACCTACTTTGTCAACCGCACAGACAGCTCTTCCGCTTTCTCGTCAAAGACTATCCGCGTGGAAAACTTGGCGCGTTTCATCGGAAAACGCGAATGAAAATGTCGCACGTTGCCTGAACCAGAAATGACTCGACGAACAAATTGATAGTAAGCATCCATATCGATGACATGAATAGCCAAGAAGTAATCATACTCACCAGAAACAAAATAGCATTGCATGACTTCAGCTTCTTTGTTCATTCCCGCCTCAAATTCACGCATATGTTCATCCGACTGGTTTGTCAGTGATATCTCCAAAAAAGCTAGCATGCCATACCCAAGGGAAAATGGATCCACCATCGCTACTTCAGCACTAATGACACCGATTTCGCGCAATTCCTTGATACGCCGCAAACAGGTGGGCTGTGAAATATGAAGTTTGTCCGCCAAAATTCTGGTGGATATCTGATTGTCTTTTTGCAGCAAGTTTAAAAGCTTGCGATCAAGCTTGTCTAGTGTTCGATATTGGGGCATATAAAATAAGTCAAATTTGTAAAAAAACAGACAAAATAGCTTTGAAAAAGTTTTTTTCTGATGTACCTTCTTGCTGTGCAGTTATCTGAATAAGTCAGAGATGCAGTAACGTTGTTCTACTTTTTTCAACCCTTAGGAGTATGTTCATGTCGTTCAAGATTAAAATGATTCCACTGGCCGGCGCAATTGCTTTCGCTTTCGCTGGTACCGTCGCGGCTCAGGAAATGGTCGTCAAAATTGGTCACGTTGGCCCTGTCTCAGGTGCTATCGCTCATTTAGGTAAAGATAATGAAAACGGCGCCAAAATGGCGATCGAAGAATTGAATGCTAAAGGCGTCATGATCGGCGGCAAAAAAGTTAAATTTGAGTTGTTGGCTGAAGATGATGCCGGCGATCCTAAACAAGGTACAACCGTAGCACAAAAATTGGTTGATGCAAAAGTAAATGGCGTAATCGGTCACTTGAATTCTGGCACGACTATCCCCGCATCTAAAATTTACAATGATGCTGGAATTGTTCAAATTTCCCCATCGGCAACTGCGGTCCCTTACACTAATCAAGGCTTCAAAGGTGCATTCCGCGTTGTCGCCAACGACGGTCAATTAGGTGGAACCCTAGGTCGCTACGCAGTTCAAATCAGCAAAGCGAAGAAAATTGCAGTCATTGATGATAAGACTGCCTATGGTGAAGGTGTTGCGAAAGAATTTAGTAAAGGCGCCAAAAGCAAAGGTGGCGAAATTTTAGTACAAGAACATACGACAGACAAATCAACGGATTTTAGTGCGATTCTCACCAGCATTAAAGCAAAAAAACCTGACTTAATTTTCTTCGGCGGAATGGATGCCGTTGCTGGTCCAATGTTGCGCCAAATGAAGGCACTTGGGCTCACTGCAAAATTCATGGGCGGTGACGGAATCTGCACATCAGATTTGCCTAAGCTTGCAGGCGACGGTATCGGCGAAGGTCAAGTGGTTTGTGCTGAAGCAGGTGGTGTCTTTGACGCACAGAAAAAAATCAGGGACGCTTGGGACGTTTCTTATGAAAAGAAATTCGGCGTAAAGGTTCAGATATATGCTCCCTACGTTTACGATTCAGTCATGATGATGGCAGAAGCAATGAAACAAGCAAATTCAGCTGAATCTGCTAAATATTTGCCTGTGCTTAAAAAATTGAAGTTTAAAGGCGTCACTGGTGACATCGCTTTTGATGACAAAGGCGACATCAAGGATGGTGCACTGACTTTGTACACCTACAAAGGCGGCAAACGTGAACTAGTATCAGTAGTAAAATAATTTGTTGATCTAGTTAGTCAATCGTTAAAATGCGGTATGTCATGTAGCTCTCGCAACCCGCATTTTTTCATATTGCGATTCGACATAAAAAAAGCCCGGTAAATGCCGGGCTTTTTTTACATCCAAAGCAATTACTTGTACGACAACACCCACTTCACCAAGGTATGCGCTTCAGCTTCACTTACTTGCGGATTTGCTGGCATAGGTATTGCACCCCAAGTACCACTACCGCCTTTCAACACCTTTGCTACTAATTTGTCCTCTGCTGTTTTATCGCCGGCATATTTCTTCGCCACATCTTTGTAAGCTGGCCCAACGACTTTATTGTCGACAGAATGACATGCCATGCAGTTTTTTGCTTTTGCCAGATCCGCATTTGCCATCGCTGAACCAGATGCGAACAATACGCCGGCTGACAAAGTTACACTGACCAAAAATGAATATTTCATTGCTTTTTCTCCGAGTTAAAAAACCTTGCCTCACATTTTACAACTTTTCCGTAAAATACCAATAAAACGACTCGAATCTACCAGCGGTTGACCTTAAGTAAAATTGCTTCTATGATTTGTCGAAAGGAATCTCAATAATGTTACTGATCATCATCATCGCTGTACTCACGTTACTCAAATACTTAGAAGTTTCGTTTCTTGATTCACTATCGTGGTGGTGGATCGTTGGATTAATGCTAGTTGCTTTCTTATGGTTTGAGTTTTTTGAACGTATGCTGGGCCTAGATAAAAGTAAAGCAGATACGCAAACTGAAGTCATGAAAAAAAACCGGCTCAAACGCGCTTTTGATCAGAAAAAAAAATAAATTTAACGACATTGCTGTCAATATTGACGATGCATAATTGGTGCACCGTTATATATTGACGAAAGACAAAATAATCGTTTTACACGACGTAAATCGCGCTGACAAAATCAGGCAACAAACTCAAGCATCGCTAACACTGCTACTCCCATAAAGCTCAACTCCCCTAACAAAATTTGTTTGGCCTACTCAAGATGAACATTGAACTGCGCCAGCTCCGTTATTTTTTAGCCGTTGCTGAAGAAATGCATTTTGGTCGTGCGGCAAAAAAATTACACATGACGCAACCGCCCTTATCACAAACCATACAGGCTTTAGAGGTGATCTTGGGAGTGAGTTTATTTACCAGGAGCACCCGTAACATTGTAATTACGCCAGCTGGTTTGGCGCTGATCCCGGAAGCGCGCAGACTTCTTGTGCAGACACAGTCACTCAAACAACTGGTACAACGCGCAGCATCCGGCGAGACGGGTCACTTATCCCTGGCATTTGTCTCGATCGCGGACTACAGCGTTCTACCGTCCTATTTGAGAGAATTTCGCCAACATCATCAAGAGCTCAGCATAGAGTTGCGCGAGGCAACCAGTGACCTTCAGCTTAATTTACTTGAGAATGCAGAAATCGATGCAGGCTTGCTGATTCCGCCGATCCCAGAAAAACTGTTTGCGCATCTCAATTATCAGAAAGTCTTATCTGAACCTTTAATTTTGGCGCTGCCAGAAATTTACGCAAATCGCAATAATGCCAACGTTCTCGGCACTTACAAAGATCTTCCGCTCATCCTATTTCCACGCAAGATTGCGCCAGCCTTATATGACACCATTTTTGCGTGCTTTAGAGAAGCCGGACTGACGCCGGAAATTGGCCAGGAAGCGATACAAATGCAAACAATTATTGGTCTGGTATCTGCTGGCATGGGTATCGCACTTGTGCCACAATCTGTCTCTAATTTAAAGCGGCCTGGTGTGGTATATCAGGCACTCCCAGAATTACTGGCGACGGTAGAAATTGGTATTGCCTGGCGCAAGGACAATGCATCCCCTGTACTCAATGCATTTTTAACTTTGTTAAAAAATTAGACCTCCAAAAAATTAAGAAAGATTTTTCTAATGCTGATTCACCCCAATCCAAATCCGGTTGCCATTCATCTCGGTTTTATATCGATTCATTGGTATGGGATCATGTATCTACTCGCTTTTATGCAATTTATTGCACTTGGGAGAGTCAGGGTACGGCAGGCCCATATTGCTGCCATAGGTTGGAAAAAAGAAGATATTGATGATATGTTGTTTTACGGCGTGCTCGGCGTCATCATTGGTGGTCGCATGGGTGAGGTGGTGTTTTATCAGTTGCCCTACTTTCTCAATCATCCCTTAGAAATTTTTGCGATATGGAAAGGTGGTATGTCTTTTCATGGAGGACTGATTGGTGTAATGCTCGCCATGTATTTGTGGTCGCGTAAAGCCAAACGTCATCTTGCTGACGTATATGATTTCATCGCGCCGCTTGTACCACTTGGTTATGCGGCTGGCCGCATCGGCAATTTTATTAATCACGAGCTACCTGGACGCATTGCCTCAGCTGACTTACCCTGGGCGATGATGTGGCCAGGGCTTGATTATCCTGTGCACCCTTCGCCCATTTACCAAGCATTAGTGGACGGTGTTCTGCTCTTTATTATTTTATGGCTGTATGCTCGTAAAGCGCGCCCGCCACTGGCTGTTGGCGCCCTATTTGTCATGTTATATGGCTGCGCACGCTTTTTTACCGAATTTTTCCGTACACCGGATTTTGAAGTCAATTTTGCAGGCGTGACGATCTCAGGAGGACAAATGTATTCTGTGCCGATGATCATAGGTGGCGCACTATTGCTTTACTTCGCTTATACAAAAACGCCAAAAGTCATGCCAAACGCTAAAAAAATCAAAGCCAGGAAGTGATCAGCGATGTCAGCCATTTTTTGTAAAATCAAAGATCAGATTGCGTTCGTTACCTTATCTAATCCAGGGAAACTCAATGCGATTGATGTCGCAATGTGGGGCGCTCTACGCGAACAATTCAAGGCTTTATCGCAGAACGAAGAGCTACGTTGCATCATCATCAGTGGCGCAGATGGCAATTTTGCAGCCGGCGCAGATATCGAAGAATTTGCAAGCGTTCGCAACAATGTCAAAGACGGCATGTTCTACCACAGCGATACGGTTGCACTAGCGTTGCAAGCGATCAGCGAATGTCAACACCCGGTCGTTGCTGCGATTGAAGGAATATGCGTAGGTGGTGGATTAGAGATTGCCTGCGCATGTGATATTCGGATCTCTTCGCCTGGTGCCCGCTTCGGCATTCCCATCAATCGGCTGGGTTTTCCACTTGCACCTGAAGAGTTGCGTAGCTTGCTTGAATTGACTGGCAAAGCCATCGCATCAGAAATACTTCTCGAAGGTCGCGTCTTTGATGCCTCTGAAGCCAAGGATAAAGGCTTACTGCATCGACTATCAGATGACGTGCCGCAAGAAGCACTGGCAACCGCATTACGCATTGCAAAAGGCGCGCCAATAGCGGCACGGATCAATAGGCAGTTAATCAAGCGCTTGACTGCCTCGTCAGCGCCGTTAAGCGATGACGAATCACACAACATTTTCGCGTTTCTTGACACTAGCGATTACCGCGAAGGTGTGGCGAGCTTCCTTGATAAACGTCCTCCACAATTTTCAGGAAAATAACGCCGTTGCACATCAGTCATTGGCCAGAAATTCGTTTGCGTATACCTTCCGCTAAACACCGCCAATCACGATGCTCAAGCAGCTTATTTTAAAACCGGGAAAAATAATGCTTGAGCAAACCCTGATTGCTCGGTTCAAAAGCATGCTTGCCAACGCCAAAGTCCCGAAGAACATATATTTTTTGGAAGAATCGCCGCGCACTGCAATGGGCAGGAGTGCCGAGGTATATTTGGTCCGCCTATTACAAAGCAAAGTGCTCTCTTTACTTATCGAGCAAACCCATTATTACAGCCCATTCATTGGCAGCCACTGGTGTAATGGAAAGGCGGCTAGCTTTCTTCAACACCAGCATCTCTGACAAGGCATCACAAGCACGCATTTCAGCTAGGCTAAGTAAGCGTGTCTTGCGCAGCGCTTTAATATCGACCAACATCCAGCGAGGACTTTCACATGTGGACTTAGGATCAAAATACTTGCTGGCAGAATCAAACTGAGTGTCATCTGGATAGGCGGCGCTGACTACCTCGGCAATCCCGGCAATGCCAGGTTCTGCACAACTGGAATGGTAAAACAAGACCTCGTCACCAACACACATCGTATCTCGCATGAAATTGCGTGCCTGGTAGTTGCGCACACCAAACCAGGGATTAACAGATGCCGCCAATGCATCGTCAATACTTACTTCTTCCGGCTCGGATTTCATTAACCAATAAGTCATAGCGAATAGAAAGTGAATGCAACAGTATTAATAAAAATTCATTACCAGCTCAGAAAACTAAAAATGAATCAATATTTAAAATATGTAAGCCCATACCGCAACATCCATGCGGGTTTACAGCCTGTTTACCTCCGTAACCCGCATGGATGTTGCGAGATGGGCCTGTATGTATTTCAACGTCAGCACTGGGACTCATGCTATTGAACATCCGCAGCGCTATATAATGAAAAACCAACTATAAAAATCTCACATCAAAGCCAAGGAAAAAATAAAAAAAGCATTTGCAACACAGGTTGCAAATGCTTAAAAATAAGTCCCCACCGATGCCGCTATGCCGGCATCCTGAACCAGAAGGTTCAAGTTGGCCGCAGTCCGTTCAACTTCGGGTTCATCGAGCTAGCGATGCTCACACCTGCCAAACAATTTCCGCAGCCTGTGCACATAAATGGTTCAAGGAATATATGGCACTGGCGAACACGGTAGGGAATTTAAGTTTACTCCCAACCGTGAATTCTCACTAGCTTTTTTTCGATTAAATTTAATTAAATTTAATTATAAAAGGCCTGTTTAAAATAGATTTTCTTGCGGAGTTAATGCTTGCTCTATCGACTCATGCATGCCTTGAATTTTTTGTTTCACTTCAGCCATCGTCAATCCTGAAAACGGACCTTCGGGTGATTTTGTTGCCAGAAGTTCTGTCGTCAAACTTAAAGCTGCCATCACGGCAATTTTATCGGTTCCTTTAATTTTGGCCGCATCGCGAATCACACACATCTTTTTATTCAAGTAAGAGACTGCATCTAACAACGCCGAATCCTCACCCACTTTGCAGGCAAGTTTATAAGATTGCCCCATGATCGTTACATCTAACTGAATCGTACTTTTATCACTCATGCTGCTTCCTCATCTACGTCGTCTTCATCGGCATTTTCATCAGGTAATTGTGCCAGCAAAGCTGCGACGCGTTGATGCGCTTCTTGCATACGCGATTGCATGTCTTTATTCTCTGCGGCAAGGCCGACTGCATGCCGGCGCAACTCTCCGTTTTCTAACCTTAAGGCGTGCGTCAGACTGGCCAGTCGTTCAACTTTATCAGCAAGTAATTCGAATTCAGAAATCATTTTAGTAACTTATTAAAAAATCAGGATAGGGTAATGTCCGGATTGCATTTATCTCTCGATCACAATATCACGAAAATAGCGTAGTGTTATTAGCAATAAAATCGATCTATAAAATGAATTCTTATTATAAGGCTAAATTTTTGCTTACAGCATTTCTATCAACTGGCCATCAGTCAGAATAAGCGCCGCCCGTATTTCTTTATCAGGAAATAGTGACGATAACGCGTCACTGTATTCTTTCAGCTGTTCTTGATAACTCGCCTTCTCGCTCGCCAGCAATTGACGTTTATAGTCCAATACCCAGACTTCATTCGCTATGACAACCACTCTGTCCAAACGTAAGATTTTTTGCAAATAGAAAATATCCATTTCATTGCGTGCATAGCTAAATCTGGCGGGATTAAAGTAGCACTCCAGTGCTTGATTATTCAGAATGGTAATAGCTTGCTGTCGGATGCTTGTTGCAATTAGGCTTGAACATGGCAACCAGGAAGCAATCGCTTCTATCTCAGGAACCTGTACTGGCCAGCGCTGCACTTGATTGGTTAAACGCTCCATGAGAGCATGCAATGCTATCCCTTCGGTTTGCTCTGGCGTAGGCTCTGCGACCATATCAGCTGCAGCAAGACACAAATTGGGCGGACTAAATAAGGGCATGACGAAATGACTTCCGTCTGTTTCCGTCCTGTCAACAATATCGTCGGAAACGAGGAAATCATTCAACATGCCGAAGCGAGCATACCAACTCTCTTTGGCAACGCCGCCGATATCTGCCGCTTTGTCGCTGGCGACACCACTAACGATCAAAAGTTGTTTGGCGCGTGTCACCGCGACGTACAACATATTCCAGTTTTCTTGTTTTGCCTGTGCTTCTTCCTGCGCGAACAAAGCATCCCTCGCGGCGCCGCGCTGATCTTTTCGACCAAACACAGAAAAATGTTTTTTCTCACTGCGCTGGCTCTCATCTAATGGCCATTGGCAAAGTATGCCAACCTGATCTTTAGCCGCTTCACTGTGATTGCTATCGAGCATCACGACAATCTCTGCTTCCAAGCCTTTGGCACTGTGGATAGTCAATATACGCACGGCATCGGTTGCGCTATCAACTGTGGATTCGTCTGGCGCATCCGCATCCGCCCCTTGTTTAAACATGGATAACGCCGCAATGAATTTGGGTAAACTTGGATAGCGGCCTGCATCCATATTCAGGGCTAATGCGATGAAGGCAGTAAGGTTACCGATGACCTGTGCGCGATCTGATTTACTGGCAAATTGGGCGTACCTGGGGGGCAATTCTCCTTGATGAAGAATGGTATCGATTAAATCATGCACGGGAAGATCGTGTGCCGCTTGCATCCACGCTTGCAGTAGTTTGCTGGCGCGTACCAATCCATCATTCGCCGTGCTGTCTGCAACCGATGCGAGCAGGCGTTTCCACCATGAGGACTCATGTCGTTGCGCCAGCATGATCAGCGCATTATCATCCGCGCCGATGATCGGTGATTTCAGTATATGTGCCAGTGCGCGATTGTCGCCAGGTGTAATTAAGAACGTCAACAAGGCGATCAGGTCGGCCACTTCCAAGGCATCGAGCAAACCACCACGTCGACTGGAGACAAAAGGAATACCAGCTTCGCGCAGGGCTTTTTCGTATGATGACAAATGGCTGCGCCGCCTGACTAATAACATCACATCGGACCATTTGATATTTTTATCCGGTGTGTGCTGTTTAATTTGCTGCATCGCTAAATTCAAGGCCCTGGCAACCAGACGCCCTTCTTCTACTCTGCGCGCATCTTCGAGCTCTTCCATAGGAGTATCCAGAGGATTTCTTAACGGAAATTTGTTTTTCTTCACGCCATCTGGATCGCTCTCGCTCTGGATCAAGGGCAAACGCCAGACAGCGCCCTTCAGTTGCGCTGCCGTCGTCTGAGCTGCAAAGATAGGATTGCCCAGCATGGACTCATTGAGTACATCGACAACGCTCGATGCATTTCTGCGCGTTTGGTTGGTCCGCAAGACGTGCGCTCCCTGCTTTGACAACATCGCCCTGGCAGCCAGAAAAACGCGCGGTTCAGCGCGCCGGAACCGATAAATAGATTGTTTGGGATCGCCTACAATAAATACGCTAGGGCGTGATACATCGTCGCCATAGGCATCTAACCAGGCACTGACGATATTCCATTGCAAAGGATTGGTATCTTGAAACTCATCGAGCAAGATATGCTTATAACGGGCATCGAGGCGCGCATGCAAATAGGAAGCAAATTCATTGTTACTCAATAGCCGGTAGGCTTGCCATTCAAGATCAGAAAAATCAAATACGCGTTGATCCGTCTTCAGATTCTGGTAACAATCAAGGTAGGCAGCTCCCACCGTAAACAATGCCTGATTGAGACTAAGGACAAGCTTCTCGTTACTGCGCCTCGTCATGAGTTTCAGGGCTTCGGCAATGGCATTGCATTCATCGTCGAAGGCCATAATATTGTCTGGCCCCAGCCATTTCTCTATCGCGACCAACAAGTTTTTGGTTTTAAGGTTTGATCTATTCTTACCGTCAGCACCAAAAAATTCGTGCGCTAAGGCAGAAAAGTTCTGCAGATTGCTACCGACACTTAAAGCGGTTTCGATAGCCACAGCCCGTTTCTGATTCGTTGCCGTACCTTGCCCCAGACAAACAGCGATTGCCTGGATACGTTCACAGAATGCCTGGTCTTGCCACACACTCAAACGGGCATCGAAGTGGGCATCTGTACCGCATAAATCCCGCAACCAATCCATCGGGCTACCATCATGTGCATCCTGGTTCGAGGCCCACCATTCAGCACGCTTATCAAGAAAAGTATCCAGCATTTTTTTAGCATTGAAATCACCGACTTCATGGTACAAATGCAGCAAGGCGTCCTTGATTTCCACATTGCCAGGATCTTTCAATGACTGCATTAATTGCCCGTAGGCTTCTCGCTGCAATTCTGCCGTTGCCTCCAATAAATTAAAGCCGTGCGGCACACCGGAGCTCAACGGTGCCAGTTGTATCAACCGACCAAACCAGCTATGAAAGGTATCCATCGCCAGACCCTGCGTGCTTGCCAGCAGCTTGTCATATAAACGCTGCGCTTTGGGTATGAGCAGCACAAGCTCAGACTCCTTCACGCCGCGCTCACGCAGAAGATTGGCGGCCTTAGTGTGATCCGCCAATGCTAATTCATGCAGCAACTCCATTAAGCGCCAGCGCATCTCTTGCGCCGCTTTACGTGTAAAGGTAATCGCCAACAATTCTGCTGGCTCTGCGCCGTTGAGCAAGAGTCGCAACATACGCGCGACCAACAGCCATGTCTTTCCGCTGCCAGCACAGGCCTCCACCACGACCGAATGCAAGGGATCACAGGCAGCCGCCGTAAAAAGCATGGCATCGACAGGCTGTCCGTTGACTTCATATGCCTGATAATGCGATATCACATCCATATCATCCATTACCACGCTCCCTTGCGGCAGAGCCCACGCATATCGCAATATTGGCAAACAGATTCAGCGCCCTGTGCAGGCATAGCGGCACCTTTTTTTATCGCCTGCATGTTTTGGATAATTGAATGCTTCAACGCCATTGTCCATTCAGGAAAATCATTCGCTGCCGCATCGCCTGTTTTTTCCCTTTCCATTTCGAGCGCCACATAACTCGCCGCGTTAGCAGGATGCTCAGACAGAAGTCCATAAAATGCCAATTGATGATCTTCCGCTTCTTTTAATCGCTTATTTAATGCCGTGACAGATTTTGTTTTATAGTCCAACACAGCTCTTTCGCCATCATTATTCTGATCAATTCTATCGACACGACCACGTAATAAAACCTCACCATCTTCCCAACTGAGCAGATGCTCACGCCATGCCTCGCCAATCTCAAATGACCAACCAGCTGCTTCTCGCTCATTAGCCCATTTGACATAAGCGGGAATGACTTTACTCCAGCGCACGCTGTAGCCAAGTGCGGCAGGACTTTTTTCCAGTACTTGATCAAAAAGAGTCTGCGAAATATTGCACAATAATTCTTCTTTATCCGAAGCAGGTACAGCCTGCAATTGATCATGATAGGTCTTGAGTATCGCGTGCAACCAGTCGCCGTAATCACGCTTTTCCGGCATATCGGATAACTCATCGATCGCACCTAATTTCAACATGCGTCCAGCAAAAAATTGATACGGACAGGCAACCAGGCTGCTATAGCCGCTCGCAGATAAATTCACCGGGGTCAACTCGGCCGCACTAGGTGCTGGCCTAACGGTAAGATGCGATTGCAGTTGAAGTTGTGGAATAGTGACGTCGTGCGTCTTCATTTTTTCCTGTCCGCTACGCTCCAATGTCAAATTCAATTGTGCTAACCAAGGACTGACCGAATTATGCTCGCCGTCATGTTGCCCCTGCCATGAAATGACAACTTCGGGATTAGACAGTAAGACTTCTGCAAAATCACGCAGTTGCTGACGTTGCCGATCTTCGCTAGTAATCAATCCGCATTCATTGCGCACGGTATTGGTAAAAAACAGTACTTCCTTCGCGCGCGAAGGTAAATGCGTGGCATCTGCACCAACTAAAAATACCGCATCAAAACTTCGCAAATGCGCACCATTCAGCGGCAGCATCACCACGCGCTTATCAATACGCGCAGAAATAAAAGGAGCGCTTTCTAGTTGAAGATTAATAAACGCACGCCATTCTGCAAAAGAAAATGAGGCATCCATATGCTGGCAATCAGTATTCAAGATCTGTAGCATTTGCAGGATTTGGTTTCCAGCGCTCTCTTCTTGCATACTGGTTTGCATACCCAATTCAGCCATGAGTTGCAAGGTAACAGCAGTCCATTCCTTCAAATTTTTGCGCGCGACAAATTTACCGGCCTGGCGTGCCAGCATCGCGATCCAGCCTCTCTCCGCTGGCAAGCTATTTAATGCAGCCAAAACAGCATCCCATCCGCCAAGCACATTAGCCTTGCGCAACGCCAACTCGATCTCCATGACCTGATCTGCTTTCTGCATCGCGGCATTATCTTGATGCTCTACATGCAGCGCCTTGAAATGAAGATAAGGTGATTTCAATAAATCGAGCAAAGCCATGGTGTCGGCCCGCGTCGCTACTACTTCGAACCATGCGGCCAATGCGGAGGCGGCGCGCGTCGTCGATAATTTCCAGCCTGTTTCATCTGCGACAACGATTTGAGCCCTTTCAAGGAGTGCACGAATACGTCGAGCAACTACGCGATCTTGCGCAATGACGGCGATTTTTTGCTTGCCGGATAGCAACCACTCAATGATGGTTTGCGCCGCTTTTTGCGCCTCATCTTCAAGCGAACTGGCTTCGCACAAACGGATGTGCGAGGTATTGGCAACGTCAATAGTCAATGCATCTTGATCATCAGGCCCATCGTCAATGAGATCCGGCCAGGCCGTTAAAAAGGTCGAAGGCAGGCTGGTGCCACGCCAATCGATATGCATCCTCAGAACAGATTGTTTTAATTGATATGCGTTGAGAAACGCCTGTTCCATCGGATCTGGTGAAGATGGCGTAATCCACAGCAAAGGCTCTTCAGCATTTTTTGCAATCCGCATCATTTTTTGATAGCGCTGCACACTGGCATCATGTGCATCGAGCTGGCTCTGCCAAATACTCCAGACCAATTGCGTCTCTTCCGACGCTATTTTTTGAACTGGCAATGGCAACTGCGCCAAGGCCAAATGCCAACGCTTCTGTAATTCAGATTGACCCAAATCTAAGGTAGGCAATAAAGCGAGCGTTAACTCATCGGCCAGCGTCAATAAGGTTTGCGCCAGCGGCAGTAAATCCGTATTGCGTTTGGCGCTAAATAAAGTCTTCAGCCATGCGTGTTCCCTTAGCTGAGAATACAAACTCATCAAGCGTTCGCTCGAGGCACTAGTGCGAGCCTGTCCGGCTAAAGGCGGCAACATCTCTAGCCATGCGAACATGGTGTTGATGCGTGGCGGAATAAAACTACCTGGGATTTCCTTGGTCAAGGCTTGAAGAAATAACTGCGCATGCTCAAATGTAGGCACGACAACTCTGATCGAAGAATAATCTAGTGGCAAATGTAGCTGCCAACCAGGCGCAGTACACAAACGAATGAAACGATGCGCAGCTTGTGGCCAAAACTGAGCGGACGCTGCAACTAATTCAGGAGGATGGCGCATAAGAAGGGAGTTGACGAGCGGAATTGCCCAATAGGATTGCAATACAGCAGCAATGAATTCTAACGAATAAACATTTTATGCGACAGTGAAAGCAAATTAAAAGCGATTGCCACACTTTTTCTAAAAATAGGTTATTATTTGATCGATAGTTCGCCGCATGACACGACTACATTCGATGCTACGCTCATCAAACTTATCGTTAGGCGCCATTGAATTGACACAAACTGTCTCCAAGTAAAATCCGTTAGTAACTGTTATTAAACAGATCCTTGCACTTGAAGTGCCACAAATATAAATTAATCTGAACAATTCAGTTTGACTCTTTTGTGACACTATTACCTTTAAATTACCCTCTCAACGAGAAATCCATGAGCGAAAACATCATATATGTAAGCGATGCTTCTTTCGAAGCTGACGTTTTAAAATCCGAAAAACCTGTCCTAGTTGATTTCTGGGCCGAATGGTGTGGTCCATGCAAGATGATCGCCCCCATTCTGGAAGAAGTTGCTAAAGAAGGCGAAGGAAAATTCATCATTGCGAAGATGGATGTAGATGCCAATCAGGCGGTACCGGCCAAGTTCGGCATTCGCGGCATTCCGACTCTTATCTTGTTCAAGAATGGTGTCGCTGCGGCGCAAAAAGTAGGCGCGCTTTCAAAAGGCCAACTGACATCCTTTATCGACAGTAATATTTAAGGTACTATGCGGTCTTAGATATCAAGCGATGCGTGTGTATCGCTTGAAAAATATTATAGATGCAGATACTTAGAGACATTTTGAGAATGCTTTCTTTGCTAAATAAATAATTAAATAGCCAGAAACATTCAATAACACCATCCTGTAGTTCACTTCTTTTCACTCCCCCACCTTTACTTCCCATCTCGGGACACTCAACATGCACTTATCAGAATTAAAGGCCTTACACGTCTCAGCCTTGCTAGAAATGGCCGTCAGCTTAGACATAGATAATGCCGCACGGATGCGCAAACAAGAACTCATGTTCGCTATCCTTAAAAAGCGCGCCAAATCCGGCGAACAAATTTTTGGCGATGGCGCCCTCGAAGTATTACCCGACGGCTTTGGCTTCTTGCGCTCGCCCGATGCCAGTTATATGGCATCTACCGACGATATTTACATCTCGCCTTCGCAAATTCGACGTTTTAATTTACACACCGGCGATTCGATCGAAGGTGAAGTACGCACTCCCAAAGACGGTGAGCGCTACTTTGCCTTAGTCAAAGTCGACAAGGTCAATGGCGAAGCGCCAGAAGCATCGAAACACCGCATTCTGTTTGAAAACTTAACGCCATTGCACCCAAACAAGGTTTTGCAATTAGAACGTGATATGCGTGGTGAAGAAAATACCACCGGACGTATCATCGATCTGATCGCACCTATCGGCAAAGGCCAACGTGGCTTGCTGGTGGCCTCACCAAAATCTGGTAAATCGGTCATGTTGCAACATATTGCGCATGCAATTACGACCAATCATCCTGACGTAACAATGATCGTCTTACTGATCGACGAGCGTCCGGAAGAAGTGACCGAGATGCAGCGTTCGGTACGCGGTGAAGTGGTGGCGTCGACCTTTGATGAACCGGCAACGCGTCACGTACAAGTGGCTGAAATGGTCTTGGAAAAAGCCAAGCGTTTGGTTGAAATGAAGAAAGACGTCGTCATTCTGCTTGACTCGATCACCCGTCTGGCACGTGCCAACAAGACGGTGATCCCGGCTTCCGGCAAAGTATTGACCGGTGGTGTCGATGCCAATGCACTGCAACGTCCTAAGCGCTTCTTTGGTGCTGCACGTAACGTAGAAGAAGGCGGCTCACTGACCATCATCGCTACTGCCCTGATCGAAACCGGTAGCCGCATGGATGACGTGATCTATGAAGAATTCAAAGGTACCGGCAACATGGAAGTTCATCTGGAACGCCGCCTCGCCGAGAAGCGCGTGTATCCATCGATCAACCTGAATAAATCGGGTACGCGTCGTGAAGAATTGCTGATCAAGCCTGATCAACTGCAAAAAATCTGGATCTTGCGCAAGCTGCTTTACAGCATGGACGAGATCGAAGCGATGGAGTTCATCCTCGACAAAATGAAGGCGACTAAAAACAACGCAGAATTTTTCGAAATGATGCGGCGCGGCGGGTAATTCGTCTAGTTAGCTGGAATAAAAAAGCCGCGACCAAGAGATTGGTCACGGCTTTTTTTATTTTGATGCGTGATGTCGCAAATCAAAATATGGCAGAACTTAAGCGCAATATCCATGCGCCTCCCCAAGGCTTTTACCTTGGAAAGGCGCATAAACAGTGCGTATTACTTCGCAGCCAAACTTAATGGCTTATCCCAGTCGCTACCCACCGCTTTGTAGAGGCTCACCACCGCACTCAAATGTGCACGTTTGGTATCGATCAAACTCGCTTCTGCCTGCAATAAATCGCGTTGCGCACTCAGCACTTCAAGATAGCTGCTGTAGCCATTTTTATAACGCAGATCAGCCAGGCGCAGAGAGTCTTTCAATGCGACAACCCTGCGCTTACTTGCCGTATAAATCTGTGCGTTTGCGTTGGCATTGATCAAGGCGTCGTGCACATCGCGGAAAGCGCCCTGCACTGTCTGTACATATTGCGCCAAGGCTTGTGTTTTACGCGCTTCGGCACCCGACACGACCGCGCCAATAGCGCCAGCACGGAACACGGGTTGTACCAGGTTTGCACCAATGTTCCACAATAAGGAAGCCGGATTAAATAAGTCTTGAAACACACGAGACTCGTCACCAATACCCGTAGTCAATTTCAAGCTAGGAAAATACTGAGCCTTGGCTTGACCGACATCCGCATTCGCCGCAATCAAAGCCTGCTCTGCCGCCATAATATCGGGGCGACGATTGAGTAAATCTGACGGCAAATCTGATGGCAAAGTTAACTGCTGATAGAGCATATCAATACTGCTGCCGCGGACGATAACTGGCTGGGCAATTGCACTCGGCGAACGACCTGACAGAACCGCCAATGCAGATTCGGTATTGGCGAGCGCCTGTTTTGCCTGAGCAAGACTGATCTCAGCTGTAGCTGTTTCTGATTCAGCCAGATGCAAATCAAGTTCGCCTATTGATCCGGCAGAAAAACGTTTTTGCTGCAAACGTAGATTTTCCTGACGTGTGATCAAGGCGGATTCTGATAATGCCGCCTGCGCATCATAGGCACGCAAAGCAAAATAATTTTGCGCCAGAGTCGAATACAAACTACTTTGCACCAGACCGCGATTGGCTTCTTGCGCGAGCAAACGCGCTCTGGAAGCCTCATCGGCACGCGCCAATTTGCCCCAAAAATCAATTTCATACGAGGCATTCAAACCAGCTTGAAAATCCTTGCTGACAGCATTAGCACCTGCGGCCAATTTGCCAGCGTTCTCGCTGGTGCGGCTTTTATTCGCACTCAAGGTCGCATCAATCACCGGAAACCGGTTTGAATGCGTGCCAGTTGCCGTTGCTCTGGCTTCTTCTATCCGGCCAGCGGCCAAGACCAGGTCCTGATTATTGGCGACAGCCTCATCGAGCAGGCTATTGAGCACAGGGTCTTTGAAGCTCTTCCACCATGACAATACATTGACGTTGACAGCAGCCTTGTCCTGCGCCGGCAGAACCCCCCAAGTGGTGGGCGTTTCCAGCACTGGACGCTGATAGTCAGGCCCTACCGCGATGCCAACAGAGCCGCAGCCGACCAACGTCAGACTGGCAGCGAGAACGCTTAACACTAATTTTGCTTTAGTCATTGTTATTCCTTCACAACGGTAACAGGGGCGTTGTGCAATATGTGAACCGGGTGTTCGAAATCTTCTTCTGTCGTGGTAAACCTTCTATCGTTAATCAGTTTAAAGAACAAAGGTACAAAAAATATCGCCAGAAAGGTCGCCGCCAACATTCCGCCCAGCACACCCGTTCCAAGCGACATCCTAGCTGCGGCACCAGCACCGCTTGAGAAAGCCAGGGGAACCACTCCTAAAATGAACGCCAGCGAGGTCATCAAGATAGGGCGGAAACGCAAGCGTGCCGACTCCAATACGGCAGCCACTGGCGCATAGCCTTCATGCACTTTCATCACGGCAAATTCAACAATCAAAATCGCATTTTTTGCCGATAAACCGAGCAAAGTCACTAAGCCGATCTGAAAATACACATCATTATTAAAGTGGCGCAAGTACACGGCGAGCAAGGCACCGAAAATACCAAATGGCATCGCTAACAAAACCGAGAACGGTAATGACCATTTTTCATACTGTGCTGCCAGAATCAAAAAGATCATCAAGACACCGGCGCCAATGGCGATACCTGCTGCATTGCTGGTACGCTTTTCCTGAAAAGAAGCACCGCCCCAGTCATAACTCATATCCGTCGGTAAGACGTTTTTAGCAGCGCGCTCCATGGCAGCAATAGCTTGCCCTGAGCTATAGCCCGGTTTGGCACCACCCAAAATTTTGATTGATGGCAAAGCATTAAAATGCTGCACTGAATCTGGCCCGGCAATAAAGCGTATCGTCGTAAACGCACGCACCTGTATCATTTGACCGGACGCAGAACGCACATACATACTGCCTATATCATCGGGCTTGGCACGGAACTGGCCTTCAGCCTGAAGCTGCACAGTGTAAGTGCGGCCGTTCTTATTGAAGTCATTGACATAATAGCTTCCC
The DNA here is from genome assembly GCA_014376575.1 of Undibacterium sp. The sequence goes on along the minus strand of JACMRF010000056.1, from coordinate 5,672 downwards.
ATGGTTGCCGACAGCGTATTGTAAATATCTGAAAGAGCGACGCCCATGGCGCGGGCTTTTTCGTTATCAACATCGACAAATAACTGCGGCGAATTGGCTTGCCATAAGGTTTGAACACCAGCCAGCTCAGGCTGTTTATTGGCTTCTGCAAGTAACGCGGGCAACAGTTCAGCCAATCGCTTGACGCCACCTTCACCTTTGTTTTGCAGGTAAAACTCAAAGCCGCCTGTTTGCCCCAAACCCTGAATCGCCGGTGGGCTAAAAAACAATGGCATACCTTCTTTAATGCGGCCGGTTTTCATATAAGCCTCACTCACCATCTGCTGGGCAGATTGGTTGCGCTCGTCCCAAGGTTTCAGCGGAAAAAACATCGTGGCTGCGGACGATTTCAAACCACCACCGCCCAAGAAATCCAGACCAACCAAGGCAAAGGTGGTATCGATATTTTTATTGGTCTTCATGATGTCTTCAACTTGTCGCACCATCGCATCGGTACGCGCCAGTGACGCGCCGTCAGGCATGATCGCAGCACCAATAAAATAGCCTTGATCTTCATCTGGCACCAAGCCACCAGGCACAGCTTTCCACAATACGCCAGTCACCACTAACATACCGCCGAACAGCAAGACACCCAACACAGAACGTCGCAAGAAAAACGTCACTCCGTTGGTGTAGCGTTTGGTCAGACGTAAAAAAGCGCCATTGAACCAGGTGAAAAAACGATTATGTTCTTCCGCGCCTGGCTTGAGCAAGAGCGCGCACAAAGCTGGCGTCAACGTTAAAGCGACTATGCCGGACAAGATCACAGCAATCGATATCGTCACTGAGAATTGACGATACAACTCGCCCGCCAAACCACCCAGAAAGGCAATCGGGCCAAAGGCGGCAACCAACACCAGGACAATCGCAATGACCGGGCCAGTCACTTCATGCATCGCCTCTATCGCCGCGTCTTTTGGAGACATCCCTTCTTCGTTCATCAAACGCTCTACATTCTCCAGTACCACAATCGCGTCATCGACGACGATACCAATGGCCAGCACCATACCAAATAAAGTCAGAGTATTGATACTGTAGCCGAGCAGATGTAAGCCAGCCATCGTGCCAATCAGTGACACCGGTACGGCCAGCGTAGGAATAATGGTCGCGCGCCAGCTTTGCAAGAAGACATACACAACGATGAACACCAGGATCATCGCCTCACCCAGGGTTTTTAATACTTCGGCAATGGATTCCGTCACAAAGGGTGTGGTGTCGTAAGGCGTTGCATATTCCATCCCCTCCGGAAATTTGGCCTTCAGTTCTTGCAGCGTAGTTTCAATCGCTTTGCGTGTATCTAAGGCATTCGCACCGGTCTGCAAGAAGATACCGATGTTGGCAGATGGATGACCATTGACACGACCGTTCAAATTGTAATCTTTGGAGCCAAGCTCTATTCGCGCCACATCTTTGATACGAATCGTCGCACCGCCTTTCGCTGTCTTCACGATGATATTGGCAAATTCTGAAGGCTCTAGCAAGCGACCTTTCGCCGTGACGGTCATCGTCAATTCTTCGGTATTATTTGGCGGAGCACCCACTTTACCTGCTGCATACTGCGCATTTTGTTCGGTAATCGCCGTCGAAATATCTCCGACGGTCACACCCAATTGCGCCATACGATCAGGACGCATCCAGATACGCATCGCGTAATCTTTCGCGCCGAAAATTTGAATGTTGGTGGTACCAGGAACCCGCTTTAAAGCATCCAGCACGTTTTGTGTCGCATAGTTCGACAAATACAAGGCGTCGTAACGGTTGTCAGGTGAAAATAAGGCCGCGACCAACAGAAAATTCGATGAACTCTTCGATACGGTCACACCCTGACGGCGAACTTCTTGCGGTAATTTGGCATCTGCTTGCCGAACCCGATTATTGACGTTGACAGCCGCAATATCAAGATTCGTGCCGACTTCAAAAGTCACGTTGATCGATACGCGGCCATCAGCAGAAGAGGTCGAATCCATAAACAGCATGTGCTCAACGCCATTGATTTGCTCTTCAATCGGTGCGGCAACGGTACGCTCAACGACTTCGGCAGAAGCGCCAGGATAAATGGCAGTCACATTGACCACGGGTGGAGAAATTTCCGGGTAGCGCGAGATCGGCAGGACGCGCAAGGCAGCCAGACCAGCGAGTACGATAATCAGCGACAAGACTGTCGCAAAAATCGGTCGATTAATAAAAAATTTTGAGAACATATTCGATTCCTAATAACTTAGTGCGCAGCTTTTGGGCTGGCGGCTTCGGTAGCGGGCTTATTATTTGATGCTGCAGTGGTCGCTGGTGTCGTTGGTGCTGGTGCTGGTGCACTGGTGGTGACTTCTGCGCCCTGCCCTGCCTTAGCAACCAAGGCAACTGGCGTCACCGTCATGCCAGGTGTATGCGCTTTGATGAAGCCGTCAACCAATACCCTTTCGCCGTTTTGCAGGCCCTTGGTCACGATCCATTCTCCATTCGCCCAACCATCCAATTCAACCGGCCTAGGTGCCAGCTTATTGTCAGGTGTCACGGTAAATACCATCTTGCCCATCGGCCCGTCGATCACGGCACGCTGTGGCACGGCAGTTGCCGCGGTGCGGGTGGCGCCGTTCAACAGTACGCGAACAAATTGGCCTGGTCGTAAGTTGCCATCGGCATTCGACACCTGGGCGCGCGCATCAAAACCGCCAGTAGCCGGGTTGACTTTCTCACTGACAAAATTCATCTTACCCGTGGTCGGAAAAACGCTGCCATCAGCGAGCTTGAGTTTGACGTCAAATGCCAGACTACCGTTGTTAGCACGCTTGCCAGGCAATGCCAGCTTACCGCTGCCAAGCTCCTGGCTAACTTTCAGGAAATCAGCTTCAGGTATGCTGAAGTTGACATAGACCGGATCTGTTTGCACGATTGTCGTCAACAGACTGTCCGCAGGCGTTACTAGGCTGCCATTGGATTTACTGGCAATACCAGTGACGCCAGAAATAGGCGCAACCACCTTGGTATAACCCAGATTCAGCTTCGCCTCATTCACCTGCGCGCGCACTTGCTTATAGCTCGCTTCAGCGCTTTCCAAGCCCGATTTGGCATCATCGAATTCTTTTTGACTAATGGCTTTTTCTGCGGCTAATGGTGCCAAGCGCGCGAACTCACGTTTTGCCTGATTCAATTTGGCTTCGCTTACGCCGGCGGCGGCTTCGGCCGAGGCTAATTGGGTTTGATATGTACCAGGATCGATCTGAAACAAAACCGTACCCGCTTTAAGCTTTGAGCCCTCTTCGTACAAACGCTTTTCCAAAATGCCAGAGATACGCGCCCGCACTTCGGTTTCGCTCGATCCTGCAGTTTGGCCTACGTATTCAAAATTGACGGCAAGATTTCTGGTCTGCACGGTAACGACATTCACTTCTGGCGGCGGCATATTTCCTGGCGCAGCGTTGGCCGCACCCTCTTGCTTGCCACACGCTGCCAATAGTAATAAGGGCAGGCTAATCGATACCACGCCCAGTAGTTGTAAAGAGGTACGGCCAGCCACGCGGGTACTCAATGAGGCCAGACTAGATGAGATGTTGCTAGAAGCGCGCATAGGAAAGTCTTTCTTCTTGAATGGAGCAAATGGAGTTAGGTGTGCTATTATATACATTCACGAATGTTTGTAAATAAATTTACGATTTTTTAAATCATTTATGACAAAAACAATTTAATTTCATCTCTATACCTACTTGCCGCCATAAATACCATGTCGCAACTCGGGTCAAACGTGAGCCAAAGTAAAACGCATGCCGTTGGCAACGGCAGCATGAAGTTAATTTGCCACATCAAGTATTGTTTTAACAGGTAGGCCTGTAACGCACTATCCATGCGGGTTACAGGGCAGATAGGCTGAAGACCCGCATGGATAGTGCGCTGTGAGGCATGCCCTTTTTTTAAAAGTAAGCATTGCTCTTTATTGCGCGACAAACCATCATCGCGCACCAGTGAAAATTAAGGAGCTCGCGACTAAGCTCCAACCGAGGAAACATCGCATGGCCAGGAAAACCAAAGAAGAAGCACAAGAAACCTATATCGCATTGCTTGATGCAGCCGAACAGGTTTTCAGCGAAAAAGGCGTCACCAGAACGACGCTCAACGATGTTGCGATCGCAGCAGGCATGACGCGCGGCGCCATTTATTGGCACTTCAAAGATAAAACTGCCCTCTTCAAAGCCATGTGTGACCGGGCCTTTTTGCCAATGGATGCCTTGCTCAATGAAATCGTTAATGCACCAGGCAAAGACCCGTTAGTGGCACTTAGGCAAATGACAATACATTTTCTAAAACATGTCGCTTGCGATCAACGACAACGAAAAGTATTCGACATTATTTTTCATCGTTGCGAAAAAACAGAAGACATGGCTTTTTTTGCGCTTGAGCAAGAAAAACGTGCTGAATGTCTATCTCAAATGGAATCAATCTTGTGCGATGCGGTAACGCAAGGAAAACTTCCAGCAAAAACAGATACCTCTATTGCCATGTTTGCCATTCACTCGTATGTCATTGGCGTGATTCATGAATGGCTCATAGACCCAACCGCCTATGATCTCGATATGCAAGCAGAAAACATGATCGATATGTTTCTTGCTGGATTAATCGCGTGTCCGCCAATGAAAAAATCATCTATTGTTCCAATGAGAATGCGCATCGCCTAAGAATAAAATTCCTCAATATATTGCCTCAAAGCATTTTTATTGATAAACTGCACGGCTATTTCGCAGATCAAAAAGAAATTTTTGGTACAGTCCGCCCTTTTTCATCAATGCGAAACACCTTTTTACATCGTTTCACATTAGGATTTTTATGAAAATGACAAAGTTTCTAGTCGCCTTATTCCTCGCATGCAGCGCCAGCATAGGTTTTGCGGCAGACAAAGCACCGACACTCGATAAAAATAGTTGCGGCAAATTTGAATACCCTAAAGCTGCGTTAATCAATGAAGAAACCGGCATCGTTTCGCTCTCATTATTGGTGGCAACAGATGGCACAGTCACAGATTCAAAATTAGATAAATCTAGCGGTTCCAAGACATTGGATAAAGCAGCCGTCAAAATCTACAGCGCCTGCAAATATTCACCCGCCACTAAAGACGGCAAATCAGAACAAGCCTGGACCAAGATTGAACACGTTTGGAGCTTGACTTAACAGGCGCAAGAACAAGAAGATAAAGAGATTTACGCTCCTACCAAACAGCGCAACTCCAAGCATTCATAAAAAAGCTTCCTACGGGAAGCTTTTTTATTGGCACAACAAAACAAACCTAAGTTGGCGCGGAGACAAGAGCAATCGCATGAGCCTTGTATCGCAAAAGCACTCCAGATTTCTCCACAAAAATCTCGAAAATCTCGAAAAAAGCCCTCAGTTAATATCATGTCGACCAATTCTTCCAAGATTTTGTGGACATGGCCTTGCTTCATGCAACCGTCTTGGCAACGATGCAGTCTTCGTCCGCAAACTGTTGATTTTATTGTATAATCCTCGGCTGGCATTTAGCCACACGTCATATTTAACCAGGCAAGTGATACACAATCGGGTCAAGAAGCAAGGCGACCGACGAAGTGAGTATTGGCTACCGATTTTTTTCGAGGCAAGCATGAGAAACGGCATACACCCAAACTATC
>JACMRF010000055.1 GCA_014376575.1 Undibacterium sp. | reverse complement strand
CTTTTTGGAGAGGTTGCAGAGTCAGTTGGATTGGTCTGGGGAGGACACTGGAGAATGATGGATTTTGGACATACTGAACTGAGTCAAACAAAAATACTGGAAATCAAACATTAAGAAAAATTGAATAGACTTTTTTCCAACTAGGGGTATTTAGCTTCGCACGAGGATAGGATTGCAGGAATTGTTTCACAAATAGACTGCTTCAATCTTAATTGCGTGAGACTACGTAAAAGCGTCACTGACATTATTGATAAAGGTGACATTGTTTGGATTCTCTATCGGGAATGCACGGGGAGAACGGGTAATAGAACGTGATTTGGTGTGAAATTTATTTTCAATCGGTAATTTATAGACGACTTAATATAATTTAGTTAATTTGTATGGAGATCACAGTTTGATGAAGGGATTGTTAAAACGTAGCTTGTTGATTGTCGGAATATTTGTGTTTGTATGGATACCCTTCATCTATTCCTGGCGCATCAATAACCGTTTGCCAAACGTGTCAGAAATTACGTCTTCATTGATTGTATTACCGATTGCTCTAATAGCTATTCTTTATTTAAGTGGCAAATTATGGCGGAACGGATTTGCCCTAATCCAAAGTCGAGTTGAGACCAATACTCAGGAGCCGTTGGACGATGTCCGCGAGGCTTCAGATGCCCTTGAACGGCATAATTCGATAGCAGTTTTGGCAAGTGCAATAAGATCCGCGCATGGCAATTCGCCGGAGGAATTATCGATTCAATTGAAATTGAATGAGGCGAGGATAAGCTTAGATCCTGAATTGAAAGATCACAATGGCTTTCCAATTCTAAGTAGTCGAATTTCTGGGATTGATGAAAATGCCCAACTTAATAAAATGTTAAGTTGGGCTCAGCTAAATAAACGTGAAAGTTTAGCTTGGACAGATGAGCAACTTCGCGCAATTACATTAGGTAGTGAAGTAGTAATAGAGTTAATGAAGCAGGCCGTGAAGCACCCTCTATTTGACGAATATGTTACTGCACAAAGTAAAAATCTAGAAGTTCTTGAAGTGCCTATGTTGCAATTGCTTGCTTTACTTCCTCAATCTTGGAAGGATGAAGAAAGAAGTCATGTTACAGATTGGTTTTTTCATTTGATTCAAGACCTTGGGTGGCCTGAAGAAAGAATTACCTTTAGACCAGAAATTCTTTCGTTAGCAAATCGAACGATGGATTCGATTGATCGTCTTATGCTTGAGTCATTTCGTTCTGGGCATTCATTTTTTACCATTGTGATTGCATGTGAATCGCATATAGGAGAGTTGACAATTCAAAATTGGGAAGCTGAAGGAAAATTGTTTGATCAACGTCGAAGAGATACAAAAATTCCTGGGGAAGGTGCTGCGGGACTATTGTTGACAGACTCGATACAAGCGCCATTGTATGAGTTAGATACAATTTCCAGATTGCACCGAGTAGTACAAAGTCGTCACAACAAGTCTGCCGATTCAATTGGATTTATTGACGATGAATTAATGGCGAATATTATGCAACAAGCACTTACTTTAAGCAAAATTCCGGTAGAAAAAATTACTTTAATTTCTTCTGATACCGATCATCGTAGTAGTCGTTTGATCGAATTGCTGAGCAATGGATTTAAGATTTTTCCTGATCTTGATCCGGATACTCAGTATTTTAAATTGGCAAGCAACTGTGGTGAGATGGGTGCTGTGACAAGTCTTGCAGCACTAGTATTGGCACATCATAAGGTGATCACTGATTCCGAAGCGGTACTCAGTATTAGTAATAATGACGGATATGAACGAACGTCCGTGGTGCTCAGCTCTTGGGCCGATAGCGCGACATTACTTACAACAAGCACATAAATATTAACAATACTGAAATACTATGCAACGAATTTGGCAGTTTTTTATTGATACCCGAACTTTGGTAGTTATTGGTTTTGTGGCGCTTGCCGCCTTTTTATTTCTTGGCGCTAGCAACGTGGAAATAGCTGCATTTTGGGGAGTTATTCTTCTTGGTATCGCTGTCGTCGTTTGGCTGATGGTGATCTTATTTAAACATTTGAGAATTAAGCGCGCATCGGAAGGTCTAGGCAGTGCTTTGGAAAAACAGGCGAGTAAAAGCGGGGGAAGTATAGACGGTTTAAAAAATCACGAAGTAGAAACAATACGTAAGAGGATGCTAGAAGCGATAACAACGATTAAGACTTCGAAGTTAGGTTTGATTTCGGGATCAGCCGCATTATATGAACTCCCTTGGTACATGATTATCGGGAATCCAGCAGCTGGAAAAAGTTCGGCAATTGCGAATTCTGGACTGCAATTTCCATTTGCTGATAAGAATGGAAAAGTGGTTCATGGTATTGGTGGTACTCGTAATTGTGATTGGTTCTTTACTACCGATGGCATCGTATTGGATACCGCAGGCAGATATTCAGTTCATGATGAAGACAGGGAAGAATGGTTTGGTTTTTTATCACTACTAAAAAAACATAGAAAATTAGCACCAATCAACGGCATCATCATTGCTGTAAGTATTACTGAATTAACGTCAAATAGACCTGAATTTGGAATTAATCTAGCAAAAAATTTGCGCCAGCGGGTTCAAGAACTTACTGAAAAATTGGAAGTTTTTGCCCCGGTTTATGTGGTGTTTACCAAAGCGGATTTGATTGACGGGTTCAATGAATTTTTTCTTGATACCGATCGTAACGAAAAAGATCGTGTTTGGGGCGCTACTCTGCCATACAACATAAAAAATACAAATCAAGATGTCGTCGATTTTTTTGATCACCGTTTTGATGAATTGTATGAAGGGCTAAAACAAATGAGTTTGGCAAACATGGCCATGAATCATAGCGGCAGAATGTCGCCCGGAGTATTTACTTTTCCACTTGAATTTTCAGCAATAAAAATTCCGTTACGTGCATTTATGGCGACCTTGTTTGAAGAAAATCCTTTCCAGTTTAAACCTGTATTTCGCGGATTTTATCTGACGAGTGCTTTGCAAGAGGGCAGTGTCGTCAGTGCCTCATCTGAGCGAATTGCAAATCGTTTTAAATTGAAATTTCAACGACCGCAACGAACAGATGTTGCTTCTCAGCATGGTTTTTTTCTGCTGGATTTGTTTCGGAAAGTTATTTTCGCTGATAAAGATTTAGTTTCGCAATACACCAGTCGTACAAAAAATCGTTGGCGATACATGACTTTTTTCGCTGCTACGGCAACTCTGGGCTTGATTTTAATAGCATTAAGTTGGTCTTATGTGGCGAATCGTCAACTGACTTCGAATGTACAGGCTGATCTGGATAACGTGATCAAACTACAAGAAAAAAAACTAGACCTTCAATCGAGATTTGAAGCACTGGAAGTGCTCCAAGAACGAATAGAGCAGCTGATGAAATATCATGACACTCGCCCTTTATCGCTGGGGTTCGGATTGTACCAAGGCGACCTTCTTGAGCGGAAACTACGTGAAGAATATTTTTCTGGAATCCAGGAACTAATGCTTAAACCAGTCAGCTCCAATTTGGAGGTGTTCTTGAATGAAATGAGTGCCGTCGGAGATAAGTTTGAATTAACAACCAATTTGCCACATCTTGGAGCACTTTCAGTTTCTACAAAAATTTCAAATTCTGAACGTAATGTTTCTAGTAATTTAGTACATATCTACAAAGATATGTCACCGATGAATGTTGAGGATTCTTACAACGCATTGAAAACATACCTCATGCTAGGAGATCGCTCTCGCGCTGAATCGGGACATTTAAGTGATCAATTAACGCGATTTTGGCGCTCTTGGTTGGAGAGTAATCGTGGTGTCATGACGCGCGATGACATGATACGGAGTGCAGAGCGAGTAATAAGTTTTTACATTTCACAAATCGACGACCCTTCTTGGCCTGTCATTGAAAATAAATTATCGTTGATCGATCAATCACGTGACAACCTCCGCCGTGTAGTACAGGGTATGCCGGCGCGTGATCGCGTATATGCAGATGTAAAAGCACGTGCATCAACACGATTTCCACCTGTTACGGTGGCGCGTATTGTGGGTGATCAGGACAAAGAGCTGATTGCAGGAAGTTATGCTGTTCCAGGCACATTTACGAGAGAAGCATGGGATAAATTCATTGCTCCTGCATTCAAGGATGCTGCAAATAAGGAGTTGCAGAGTGCTGACTGGGTGCTAAGGACTTCAGCAAAGGATGATTTGACGCTGGAAGGAAGTCCGGAGCAAATTCAAAAGGCTTTGGTGAGTCAATATAAAGCTGAATATGCCAAAGAATGGCAAAAATTTATGCAAGGGGTAACCGTGACTGATTTAGCTAGCTTCGATCTTGCGGTTAACGCTATGAATCGCTTCGGTGATCCTCAACTATCGCCCATCAATAAATTTGTTACTGCCGTATATAACGAAACATCTTGGGATAATCCTTCATTGATCAACGAGAGTATGCAGCGCGTACAGCGTGGTTTTATAGATTGGTTCAAAGAAATAATTCTTCGTCAATCGCCGTCACAGGTAGGAATTACGTTGCAAATGAGTGATGCCAAAACTGATGCTCCAATGGGAGTGATAGGTAAAGAATTTTCAGGTATTGCAAAACTAATAATTTTAAAAGATAAAGATGCGTCATTAATGCGCGGTTATATGAGTAGTCTTTCTAAATTGCGTAGCCGCTTTAATCAGTTGAAAAATCAGGGCGACACTGGACCTGGAGCAAAGCAATTAATGCAGCAAACATTGGATGACAATAGTTCTGAGTTGGCAGATTCGTTGAAATTTGTTGATGAACAAATGCTAATTGGCATGACGGATATTCAAAAGCAAGCTTTACGCCCTATTTTGGTACGCCCGCTTATGCAAGCCTTTTCCGTACTCATTAAACCAACTGAATCAGAAATGAATAAAGTATGGCTGGCACAGGTTTATGAACCGTTTCAAAAAACACTTGCAAATAAATACCCTTTTTCCGCGGATTCAAAAATTGAGGCGAGTAGCACCGAAATTGGTCAAATATTTGGTAGCGACGGTGCGATCGCTAAATTTGTTAATGGATCTATGGGGCCATTGCTTGTAAGGCGCGGAGATACGTTAGCGGCAAAAACTTGGGCAGACATGGGAGTGACATTATCACCTTTAGTACAAAACAGTTTCGCAGCTTGGGTTGCGCCATTAAGTACGGGAGGCGTTCCATCATCAAATACCGCTGAAACTCAATCTGTCTTCCAGATATTGCCAATGGCAGCACCAGGAACGACGGAATATACTTTAGAAATTGATGGACAGCAGATACGATATCGAAATGCTCAAGCTCAATGGTCGCAAGTAGTTTGGCCGAATCCACAAGGAATACCTGGGGCACGAATTACTGCAACAACGTTTGATGGGAGGGTAATTGAAATTGTAAATTTCCCAGGACGAAATGGTTTGACCAAGATGATGCAGGCATCCGAAAACAAACGTAAAGATGGTGGCGTCCACGAACTTAAGTGGGTGAACGCTGGTATTTCAATTACGGTTGATTTAAAAGTCATCAGTAATCCTTATGGGCCCAGTGATAGTAATAACCTTCAAAGTAAAGGATTTCGTGGCTTAAAACTACCAGAAATTATTTTAGGTGGCGCTTCGATTTCTACGGAATCAAGCAGCAAATCAAATGTGGTTAATAATGTTGGACTTGCAAGATGAGTAACAATACGACTCAAACGGGTGTTGGCTATTTTGGCAAAATACCAAGCCGCGGTGATTTCATTAAAGCAGCAGATAACATGGCATTAATTGAAGTATTGGATGATTGGTTAGCGCAGACTATGGAACTGCTTTCGCAAGATCCGCGTTGGAAAATTGGTTACGATTGCGTCAAACCTCTTGACTTTGCTTTTGTTGGTCCGCGAAAAAAACGAGCGATTGCCGGGCATATTATCGCGAGTAGCGATACTGCACAGAGGCGGTTCCCGTTCTTGACAATGAGTGAGATAGAAATCGATGATCCTTCTGGATTTGTCAGCGCTAGTCCTATTATATTATCCCGTCTTTGGAGTCGCCTTGCGCTTCAAGGCGTAAGCGTTGTTTCCGCACTAGATCCGATTATTCCGCTGCAAAATCTTTCATTAACAAAAATAGATTTGGAGCTTCGTATTCATGGATATGAAGCGATATTTGCCGATTTTTTGGAAATGCAGACTCTTGGCGCGCTTGATGAAATGCTGGCGCAGGCTGGATTTAATGGCAACGTGTGTCAACTTATTTTAGCTCTTGGTTTACTACTTCAGCCAGTAATGATGAGTAATAGCTCAAGGCTGGAAAAGAGTCTCGTATTACCGTTGCCTAAAGACCCAATGTATCGTTATTTGGTCGGTGCACTATGGATGCATATGATCACGCCATTTTTGTCGCGCGCTGATTTTGAATTGGCGCTGTTTTTCGCTCAATTGGAAAAATATCCAGCAATGATTCTTGGATTTAGTGGTGCCTCTGCAGGGACTCTCCACGCAATATTTGATCCACAAATTGGTATTGAACATCATATCTCTTTCCATGATGCCCAATGGGTTGATAGCCAGGTAAGTTCGGACTATGGGCTTAAAAAATTTGCGAGTTATTTAGTGCAACCCAACATCTCGTTGGAATCAGTGCTCGATTTGTTTAAAACTACTTTTATTGGAGCCTAGCTCAATGCGGTATTTTTATTGTATTTTATTTTTTTTGTCGTTTGATGCAACGGCGCAACAGTCTAGTCCTTCTGCCGTCAACCTAAAGCCCGGGCAAATACTGGTCAGTGGAACTGTTCCTGATGAGGCGAGCAAGGCGAGTATTTTGGTTCGGGTCCGTGAATTATATGGGGTAGAAAATGTGGTGGATCAAGTCACAGTAGGATTGGTAATATTGCCAGCAAATTGGAACAGTTATATGCAGAAAATTATAGGGCCAAATTTAAAGCTCATTAGTAGAGGCCAATTAAAAGTAGACGGGAACATCGTTAGCGTTAGAGGCGAAGTTGTAAATGAAGTGCAGCGTCAGCAGATAGCGAGTGAAATAGCCACGAATCTTAATCCTACTTTTACTGTGAATAATGGTTTAAGAGTTTCAGCTTCTGAGCAAAATGTATTGGATGCTACCTTAGGAAATAGGATCGTAGAATTTGATACAGGGAAATCTACATTAACTCAATCAGGAAAAAATATTCTCGATGAATTAAGCTTCCCTTTGCTGAAGCTTAAAAATAAAAAATTAGAGGTGATCGGCCATACTGACAATCAAGGTTTGCGATCAAGTAATATCGCCTTAAGTTATGCACGCGCGGAGGTTGTTAAAACTTATTTGTCTAACAAAGGAATTGTTGCAGAATCGATGAGTATTTCAGGCCAAGGGCCGGATCGCCCCATCGCAAGTAACGACACGATTGAAGGCCGCGCGCGCAATAGACGTATTGAATTTCGGGTAGTTCAATGAGGGGAATATTTTTATATGAACATTAGCGATTGGTTCGTGACATAAAAACCAAACGTTCAAAAAGATGGACGTCTTGTTCGTTTTTTAACAAGGCGCCATGCAGCGGCGGAACTGCCATTTTATTATCTTTGCTACGCAGTGCTTCTGCTGGAATGTCTTCTGCTAACAATACTTTGAGCCAATCAATCAGCTCGGAGGTCGAAGGTTTTTTCTTTAGTCCGGCAACCTCACGAACTTCGTAAAAAGTCTGCAGTGCTTGCGCAAGCAAATCTGCTTTTAATGTAGGGTAGTGGACATCGACAATTTTTTTCATCGTGTCTTTGTCAGGAAATTTGATGTAATGAAAGAAGCAACGGCGCAAGAAAGCATCCGGTAATTCTTTTTCATTATTTGAAGTGATGATGACTAGCGGTCTATGCTTGGCACAGACCATTTCTCGGGTCTCGTAGACATAAAACTCCATTCGATCGAGTTCTCGAAGCAAATCATTAGGAAATTCAATATCCGCTTTGTCAATTTCGTCAATGAGTAAAACAACCGGTTCGTCCGCTGTAAAGGCTTGCCACAACACGCCTTTAACGATGTAGTTATGAATTTCTCTGACGCGTTCGTCACCTAACTGAGAATCCCTTAAGCGTGATACTGCATCGTATTCATATAAGCCTTGCTGAGCTTTTGTTGTTGATTTTATATGCCATTGTAATAGGGGCATGTTCAATGCTGCAGCGACTTCTTCTGCCAGCATAGTTTTACCAGTTCCTGGCTCGCCTTTAATGAGCAAAGGGCGTTGCAGAGTTAGGGATGCGTTGACAGCTAATTTCAAATCATCGGTTGCAACATAATTTTGTGCTCCATCAAATCGGGAAGTTTGTTTCATATTTTATTTTTGCGTATTTGAGATGGCGGATCAATGGCGTTAGCAAGAACTAGAGTATTTTGAGCACATAGTATAAGCGAGAAATTGGTTTTTGCGAAAGCATGTTCTTTTTGAAATTTCCAAATTTTATTTTTACAATGATAGAAAAATGCCTTCGCAAAACGACTATTGGCGCAATTTTTGCGCAATTTTGATTGTAATCAGCTAGAATGCTGACTTACATCAAACTGTTAATTAGATAAATCTATCTCTGCTAATATGAAAAAAATGTTCGCTATTCTCGCTCTCTTAGGCATTGCGCAAGTTGCTGTTGCAGCTGATGTTGTCGGCAATGCAAAGGCTGCCGAAAATAAGGTTGCCATGTGTATCGGTTGCCATGCAATTCCAGGTTACAAGGCAGTTTTTCCTGAAGTTTATCAAGTGCCAATGATCGGCGGTCAATCTGGTGCTTATATTGAAAGTGCTTTAAAAGCTTATCGTAAGGGTGATCGAAAGCATCCATCCATGCGTGGAATAGCGGGTAGCTTATCAGATCAGGATATCGCTGATCTGGCCGCTTATTACTCACAACAAAAATAATAATAGGAGCAGACATGAAAAAAAATACTTTATTGGCCTTTATTCTTTCCTTGTGCGCTTTTACAGCGTTTGCAGGCGGCAATGTTGATGCGGGTAAGCTAGCGGCTGAAAAATTCAATTGTGCTTCGTGTCATGGCGCCAACTACAGTACTCCCATCGATCCGACTTATCCCAAACTTGCCGGACAACACAAAGACTATATTGCGCAAGCCTTGAAAGCTTATCAACGTGGTGCTGATGGTGCTTACGGACGTGGTAATGCGATCATGGGTGCGCAGGCCAAGGCGTTGTCCAATCTTGATATTCAAAATATTGCCGCTTACTTAAATAGCCTGCCAAGTAGTTTGGTTTTGAAAAAATAAGTATTTAATTTTTAAACAAAAAAGCCACGAAAATTCGTGGCTTTTTTATTGGTGCAACATTAGGAGCTAACGCGCTTGCGGAGCGCTTCAATATAGGCGTTACCATCTGGAGGTAAGCCATTGCGCTGTGAATTCCAAATCATTTCACCAAGACATTCCATGATCTCGTGGTGTGCTTCATGTACGGAGCTGAATTTTTTTGTCAAGATATCGAATGCTGCACGCATTCCTCGCGGTTGGTCAACTTTAATTTGTTCTGCAATGGACAGATGCATGGATAGATGTAGAAATGGGTTGCTGTTTCCTTGTTCCATGCTGTAATTGGCGGTTAACGACGTTTCAAGATCACTTAATACGCTGTCGTATTCTTTGTGCTGATCAATCCAGTCTGAAGCAATTATTTCTAAAGGAGTTAGAATTTCATGCGCCTGATATTTTCTGAAAGTCTCACAAAAAAAACGTCTGACATCTTGTTGGCTGGGTGTGAACATGGTGAGATAAATAGGGTAAAGTTAGTTGGATTTTACTGGTAATCGCTATTTGGCGCGTTGTTGGATGTTTTTTATTTTGGTTATTATTCACGACTTTACATTAGAGAAAAGGAAAAAACGATGTTTACGCCAGAAAATCTCGCTACTTTATTTACTGATGCACGTACACACAATGATTGGCATGACAAACCTGTGACGGGCATGCAATTGCGACAAATTTACGATTTAATGAAGTGGGGAGCGACTTCTGCAAATTGTTCGCCTGCTCGGATTGTTTTCGTTACCTCTGCTGAAGAAAAAAACAAATTACTGACGTGTATGGCGCCAGGCAATCAAGATAAAACAAGAACGGCTCCAGTTACAGCGATTATTGGCATGGATATGGCATTTTACGAAAAATTGCCGCAATTGTTTCCGCATGCGGATGCGCGGTCATGGTTCGAGGGTAATCAGGAATTAATAAACACCACTGCGTTTCGTAACTCATCTTTGCAAGGGGCTTATTTGATGTTGGCGGCACGCACAATTGGTTTGGATTGTGGGCCAATGTCAGGGTTCGATGTCGAGAAAGTGAATGCGAATTTTTTCGCCGGAACAGAAATAAAAGTTAACTTCATCTGTAATCTTGGCTATGGAATTGCAGAAAAACTTTTCCCACGCTCACCACGCCTGACATTTGATGAAGCCTGCAAAACTGTTTAAAAAATAAGGTTTATACAAAGCGAAACAGCCAAGTATAATTTTATCGCCACTTTCAGACGCTTCACTTTTTTTCTTTATCCCTTGCGCTGCAAACTCGTGCATTGCAGCAGTCACTTTGTGTTCAGACATTGCCGGAGAGCCCCGACAATCTCTGAAACGCAGTCAATTAACGCGGTGAATTTGGCTAATAACGAAGCATAATGGATTCGGCAACACAAACGGGTTTGTCGCTTCCTTCTCGTTCTATTTTTACTTCCCAGATCATTTGCGCTCCCCCCGAGATATCTTCAACTTCAAGCAATTTGAAATGTGCACGTAATTTACTGCCTACCAAAACGGGGGCTGGGAACCGTACTTTATTCAGACCGTAATTCACGCCAATGTTGACATCACTCATGTGGATGGCGTTTTCCATCAACATTGGCAGCAAAGATAAAGTCAAAAAGCCGTGGGCGATCGGGCCTTTAAAAGGTGATTCACGGTTTGCTCGCTCTACGTCTACGTGTAACCATTGGTGATCGCCCGTGGCAGCTGCAAAAGTATTGACGCGTTCTTGCGAGATTTCGACCCAATCTGATACCGCTACTTCTTGGCCAATGAGTGCTTTGAGGTCCGTCAAGCTATGAATTTCGCGCATATTATCCTCTATTGTGGGCGGCGGCCAAACATGCCCATGCCCTTGATCGTGCAAACCAGATTGCCATCCTGATTTGTCGCACGCCACATAGTAAACACAACGCCGCGGTCCAACTTTGAGGTAGAAGGGCGACTGTCTAAAGTTTCAGCCGTGACGCTTAAAGTGTCACCCGGACGGACGGGTAAAATCCATCGCACTTCATCCACCCCTGGAGAACCCATGCTCGATGAGTCATTGAGAAACCCATCTACCACTAAGCGCATGATCATGCCGCAAGTGTGCCAGCCACTGGCAATCACGCCGCCGAAAATGGAGTCTTCAGCCGCCACTTTGTCGATGTGAAAAGGCTGAGGATCAAACTGGGTTGCATACGCGATGATTTCATCTTCGCTGACGGTGCGAGAGCCAAGTTCAATGACCTTGCCCGGGACGAAATCTTCAAAATACCATTGGTGCGTTGTTGTTGTTGTCATTTTGCTTGAATTTTCTCTGAATAGAAGGCGATAGAAGGCGATGCAGCGATCAGGCTGCGGATCTGAAGCCGGGCTGCGCGGCGAAACGCGCCAGATGATGATCGGTGTCGCCTAGTGAAAGCTCTATCGTCGTCAGACGTTTGAACATGTGCGCAGCCGGTAGCTCGTTGGTAACACCCATCCCACCATGCAATTGCACCGCATGTTGACCGATAAAACGTGCTGCCTGACCCACGCGTGCTTTGGCCGCAGAGATCGTGCGTCGGCGCTCTTTTACGTCTGTTGACTTGACTTTGACGGCGGCTAGTGTTGCCATCGATCGGGCTTGCTCCATCTCCATGAACATTTCTGCCATGCGGTGTTGCAGTACTTGAAATTTACCGATAGGGACGCCGAATTGCTGACGGGTTTTAAGATACTCGAGCGTCGCGGCGAAAATCGATTCCATGATTCCGACAGATTCGGCGCAGAGTAAACTGGCGCCATAATCGGATACCGCATCCAATGTTTCCCATCCTTTTCCTTCGTTGCCGAGTAAACTGGACGAGGGCAGCTGCACCTGATGGAAGGTGATATCGGCGGCACGAAATCCGTCGATGGTGCGATAGTCGCGGCGGCTGATTCCCGTCGCATTGGCATCGACAATAAACAGGCTGATGCCTTCCGTATCACGTTGCGCGTCGCTGCTGCGCGCCGAGACTATCAGTTGGTCCGCTTGTCCACCATGCAGAACGACAGTTTTTACCCCATTTAGTACGTAGCCATCGGCGTTTTTGACAGCATGCGTGGTTATATCGAATAAATCATGACGCGATTGCTTCTCTGCCAGCGCGCAGGCAAGCTTCAATTCTCCGGCCGCGATTTGCTCCAGCAATGCATTGTGATTGCCCGCCAATTTCAAAAATTCTGCCCCCATCACGGTGGCGAAATAAGGCTCTATGACCAGGCCACGTCCCAGCTCTTGCATGATCACCAGCATATCGATGGCAGAGCCATTAAAGCCACCCTGTTCTTCGGGAATAGGTAAGGCCAATGCGCCCAGTTCTGCCAGTGCAGACCACGCAGTATCCGATATGCCTTCGCTAGAACGGATGATGTGTTTGCGCTGTTCAAAGTCATAGTCCTTATTGACCCAGCGGCGCAACGCATCTGCAAATTGTGTTTGTTCCTGGCTTAAATTGAAATCCATTTTTATCTCCGCATGCTATGTTCACAAACCCAAAATCATTTGGGTGATGATGTTCTTCTGTATCTCGTTCGAGCCGCCATAGATCGAGGTTTTACGGTAGTTGAAATAATACGACGCGAGCGGCGCGGCATCATCATCATTCATCACGCTGTGCTCGGTTTCACCTTCCATAAACGCGACATCAAACGGCAAACTGTAGGGTCCCAAAGCTTCCACCATGAGTTCTGTCAATCTTTGCTGGATTTCTGTACCCTTGATTTTGAGTAGCGACGCCTCAGGCCCTGGGCGGCCGCTATCTTGTGAAATGACGCGTAACACCGTAATTTCCAGCGCCATTAATTCAATTTCAAGACTCGCTATCTTGGCTGCGTAAACCGGGTCGTCAATCAAAGGCTTACCATTTTTTAGATGTTCGGTGGCGATGCGTTTGAGGAATAGTAATTCGCGCTTGGCGTAGCCAACTGCAGCAATATTGGTGCGCTCGTGCCCTAGCAAATATTTGGCGTAAGTCCAGCCTTTATTTTCTTCGCCAATCAGGTTTTGTACCGGTACTTTGACGTTGTCGAAGAAGACCTCATTCACTTCGTGATCTTCATCGAGCATGATGATAGGACGGACCGTAATACCCGGCGTTTTCATATCGATCAACAAGAATGAAATACCTTCCTGCTTGCGTACCGTGGTATCAGTGCGCACCAGACAAAAAA
Source organism: Undibacterium sp. (assembly GCA_014376575.1). Next base: position 1,622 of record JACMRF010000055.1, on the reverse strand, counting down.
TCATGTCAGCGTGCTGCGCCAATGTGGTCCAGGTCTTTTGGCCATTAACGATATATTCATCGCCAACGCGTTCAGCACGTGTTTTCAGTGAGGCCAGATCAGAGCCAGAGCCAGGCTCGGAGTAGCCCTGACACCACCAGTCATCGCAATTTAAAATGCGCGGCAAGAAGTAATCTTTTTGTGCTTGATTACCAAAAGCCATGATTACCGGGGCCACCATCATCACGCCAAACGGCATGATGCGTGGTGTGCCGGCGCGTGCACATTCTTCTTCAAAGATATGGCGTTGAGTGGCGGTCCAGCCTGTGCCGCCGTATTGTTCGGGCCATCCAGTCGCTACCCAGCCCTTTTTTGCGAGGATTTTGTGCCAGCGCACGAAATCATCCTTAGACATGCGTTTGTGGCTGAGCACTTTGTGTTGCAGGTCTGCGGGAAGATTAGCATCGAGATAGGCGCGTACCTCGTCACGGAAAGCGAGATCATCAGCGCTATAGTTCAAATCCATTTCGTCTCCTGATTGTTGACTACGTCAATATGGGTCGATTTATGTTTGCCAATAAAAAAGCACGACCGTTCCAAACTGATTGTACAACGGATTTTGAAAAGAGTGCGGATCAAATGAGTAATTCAAAATTAGTCAGAAAACCATCACTGCTGCAGCGTTTTTTGAACGAGCGCCAGTGGCAATCTTCAACTGCAGACAACTGCGGTTTTTAAAGCAGTAAATATTGACAAGTTGATTGTTAGCCGACGTGGCGCGCAAGCTTTATCGCGGTGGTAAAACTATTGGCGTAACGGCGGCGCATCATGCACTCAATGGCATAAGCATCGAATGCTGGCGTTAATGGAGGTGTTTTAAATTGATCGATGAAAATAAATCTGAAAGCGGAGAAGGGAACTTCTAAGAACCGCTAAATCGAAAAATCACACCGATTAGAATCAATAACTTAGAAGCGAAGGAGCGTCGAAAAATAGGGTTTTTAGAAGTTCTCAGAAGACCACCACGCAATGTCCATGAGCCTTCGCAGCCAATATTGCTCGCGAAGGCGCATGGGTGTTGCGTGTTCGGCCTGCTAGCATTAAATTTTTACTTATAGCAGGGCAAGTTTAGCTAGTGAAAATGTTCCGAGCCTTGCGGTGGTGCGTCCTCTGGCATTTCTGCATGGACCAGATCGGCATCGCGGTCGGCGAATAGAGGTGCGCCGCAATCGTCACAAAATTCCATAGTGAAAATATCTTCTATTCTCTGTATCTCACTTATCCCACATTCCGTCAGCAGTGCGGGTATTTCGCCGGGCAAGTTGTCGTCATTTGCATTGCCCATCGCGGTAACTTGGTCATCTTGCTGATACAGCGGCCAGACCACGCCGTATATAACTTCGGGCGCTTTCTTCAACGCGAAACTGATGCGGTATTCGTCGATTTGCCCTGGGGTTTCTTCCAGACCAAAGCCAGCGATGATGACATCAAGATCACCTGCGCTGATGCTTAAGGTTTGCGTTAAATAAAAAATAGCTGAGCGAATAGAGCTCGGACGGATGCGGATGTCACCTTCGCGGCAAGCCGTGTAAAACGCTTCCGGCAACAATAACTCTATGCCGCAACCGGGCAATAAGCGCATG
>JACMRF010000054.1 GCA_014376575.1 Undibacterium sp. | reverse complement strand
CCAAATCTGTCCATTTTTTATAGACGATATTAACATTACTGCGAGTCCAGATCACTGATCTGGTTTCACGAAAAGCAGGGTAAAAATAATCCATATATTCTAGCCTTGGCACCGTAAAGAATGCGCCGGCAATCAAATCAATGCGACCAAGTTTTGCCTCTTCCTGAACCCGTGCCCATGTTCCTATATAGCGCATTTCAATGGGGAGTCCTAGCTCTTTGCCAAGGAGCTGAATCAAATCGGCGTTCGCACCAATTAACCGGGTTTCATCTTCTGGATCACGCCATAAATAAGGCGGATATTCCGGATTGCCTGTGGCAATAAGCCCCTTACAAGACTCAACAGCTGAGGCGCAATTGGCCATCGTAGCCACAATACCGATTAACACGACAAACACAAGCTGATAAAAAAGGTGTTGACGTGCCATCTGGCAATAAGGCCGAGCGGTCATATGGGTTAGCTCCTAAGCATAGGTAGATCAATCGGTTTATCGCCAATAGTCTAGCAATGGACTTCGCCCCATGCAAGAGGAAATATCTATATGGAAATATTTCTTCTATAGAGTAACCGCCCAAATAACGGAACAAGTTACCAATATGAAGCAGCCTTACAGGCACGACGAAAATTAATGATGAAAAAAAGTGCTGTACAAAATTTATAAAAATAAAATCGATCGAAATTATGTTGATTTTTTCGTTGCGCTGTGTAACACCAATTGCACAGAATAAATCTTATTGTTATTCACATTAGGCAGAGCGATAAGTTGCGACAGACTCACATAATCAAGGACCTTCGGGTAGTTATCAAATCCCCGATTTTCCATTAAAGCGCAATCACTTTGTAGAAACGCTGATGCGGTGTGACTGCTCGAAGCAATAGCATCATCGCGAGTCGACTGTTAGTACCACAACCACTTACCCAAGGCTAAATAGCCGAGGGACCGCGTCAATAAAAATTTTTCGTCAAGGCCAAGGCTAAATTTTGCCTATTTTTGTATCAAATGGAGCGATAGGAGCCAGTGATGATGACGCAATCTACGCCCTGCCAGCCACCGCCAGCTAAGAAAAAAGCCAGAGAATATTTTTACATTCCACACTTCTAACTACGGTCAGTTATCCGCCTGCTATTGCGCGTCGATCACCGCGGTTAGCTTGCGAAAGAACTTGTGCAGCAAAGAGGTAATCCGGTTGAGCTGAAAACGAAAAAGCCGTCACATTGGACGGCTTTTTTAAACAGCACTCAACAACAATGCATGTTGATACATCGGTATTTAAAGAAATTAATTCTTCGCTTGATCAACCAATTTATTCTTTGCAATCCAAGGCATCATTGCGCGTAATTTCGCGCCGACTTCTTCGATTTGATGCTCGGAAGTCAAACGACGACGTGAGATCAAGGTTGGTGCGCCAGCCTTGTTTTCCAGGATGAAGCTCTTGGCGTATTCACCAGTTTGAATGTCTTTCAAACATTGACGCATCGCGTCCTTGGTTGCCGAAGTCACGATCTTAGGACCAGTGACGTATTCACCGTATTCTGCATTGTTTGAGATTGAGTAATTCATGTTGGCGATACCGCCTTCATAGATCAGATCGACGATCAGTTTCAACTCATGCAGACATTCGAAGTAAGCCATTTCTGGTGCATAGCCTGCTTCAACCAGAGTTTCAAAACCAGCCTTGATCAATTCAACTGCACCACCGCATAAGACAGCTTGCTCACCGAACAAATCTGTTTCAGTTTCTTCGCGGAAGTTGGTTTCAATGATGCCGGCACGACCACCGCCGTTTGCCATCGAATACGACAAAGCGATATCGCGGGCAGAGCCGGATTTATCTTGATACACAGCGATCAAATGCGGCACACCACCACCTTGCGCGTAAGTGCCACGGACAGTATGACCTGGCGCTTTTGGCGCAACCATGATGACATCCAAATCTGCGCGGGGCACGACTTGACCGTAATGCACGTTAAAACCGTGAGCAAACGCTAAGACAGCGCCTTGTTTGGCATGCGGTGCGACGTTTTCGTTGTAGACTTGGGCGATATTCTCATCCGGCAGCAAGATCATAATAACGTCAGCAACTTTAACCGCGTCATTGACTTCCATCACGTTCAAACCGGCATTTTTTGCCTTATCCCAAGACGCGCCACCTTTGCGCAATGCAACGGTAATTTTGCAACCGGAATCATTCAGATTTTGTGCATGTGCATGACCTTGAGAACCGTAACCGATGATGGTAACGTTCTTCCCTTTGATCAGGGACAGGTCACAATCTTTGTCGTAGAAAACTTTCATTTTTATTCCTAATAATTTAATTGTTTGGGTAGTTTGAATTGAGCTAAAGCAGTTACTTTATACTTTTAATATGCGTTCGCCGCGCCCTATACCTGAGCCGCCAGTACGCACGGTTTCCAGGATTGCCGTGCGGTCTATCGAATCGATAAAGGCGTCAAGCTTGCCCTTATTACCAGTCAATTCTATGGTGTAGATTTTCTCAGTGACATCAATGATACGACCACGGAAAATATCCGCAGTGCGTTTCATTTCTTCACGCTCTTTACCTACAGCCCGCACCTTGATCAACATCAGTTCACGTTCTATGTGTGCACCTTCGGTCAGATCAACCACCTTGACCACCTCGATCAGGCGATTCAGATGTTTGGTGATCTGCTCGATAATGTCATCCGAACCTGATGTAACTATTGTCATGCGCGACAAGGTAGCATCTTCAGTTGGTGCTACCGTCAACGTTTCAATGTTGTAACCTCGCGCAGAAAATAATCCAACTACACGTGACAAAGCACCAGCTTCGTTCTCCAACAATACAGAAATGATGTGTCTCATTACAGATCCTCCGAACCAAGCAACATTTCAGTCAGCCCCTTACCTGCCTTGACCATTGGCCAGACATTTTCGGATTGATCGGTAATAAAATTCATAAATACCAGCTTATCCTTCATCGCAAACGCCTCTTTTAAGGCGCCATCTACATCAGCAGGATTTTCTATCTTCATGCCGACATGTCCATAGGCTTCAGCCAGTTTAGAAAAATCTGGTAGAGAATCCATATAGGACTCAGAATAGCGGCCGTTATAGTCTATTTGCTGCCATTGGCGTACCATGCCGAGCGCGCGGTTATTTAACAGAATAACTTTTGGCGTCAGATGGTATTGCTTACATGTCGCCAACTCCTGAATGCACATTTGTATCGAGGCTTCGCCAGTAATACAGGCAACTGTCGCATCCGGATTCGCCATTTGTACGCCCATCGCATACGGCAAACCAACTCCCATCGTGCCTAGACCACCAGAGTTAATCCAGCGACGCGGTTTATCAAAGCGATAGTATTGCGCAGCCCACATCTGATGCTGGCCTACGTCGGATGTAATGAACGCATCACCCTTGGTTATTTCCCATACTTTCTGGACAACTGATTGCGGTTTAATGACTTCAGTTGAAGTCGCATATTTGAGGCAATCACGTTTGCGCCACTCATTAATCTGTACCCACCAATCAGCTAAGGCTTTTGCGTCCGGTTTAATTTCAGCAGCATTGAGCTGCCCCAAAAACTCTATCAGCACATCTTTTACGTTGCCGACTATCGGAATATCCACTTTGACACGTTTAGAAATTGATGATGGATCAATATCTATATGGATAATTTTTCGCGGATAAGAAGCAAAATGCTTAGGATTACCAATGACGCGATCATCAAAACGAGCACCAATCGCTATCAAGACGTCGCAATGTTGCATCGCCATGTTTGCTTCATAGGTACCATGCATACCTGGCATACCAACGAATTTCTCATCTGAAGCACGGAAAGCGCCAAGACCCATTAATGTATTGGTACAAGGAAACCCAAGTAGATCAACTAGCTTATTTAGCTCTGGGGCGGCATTGGCCAAAATTACGCCGCCACCGGTATAAATCATCGGGCGTTCAGCTTGCAATAACAACTGTACTGCTTTTCGAATCTGACCCGAATGTCCCTTATCTACTGGCTTATATGAACGCATCTCGACTTCTTTTGGATACGAATAAGTAGTTTTGTGATTGCTGATGTCTTTAGGAATATCGATCAACACTGGGCCTGGCCGACCAGTTGTCGCAATAAAAAATGCCTTCTTCACTGTCGCCGCTAAATCTCTGACGTCTTTCACTAAAAAATTGTGTTTGACGCAGGGGCGAGTAATGCCAACCGTGTCACACTCCTGGAACGCATCCTGACCAATTGCGTGACTAGGTACCTGACCAGAAATGATCACCATAGGGATTGAATCCATATAGGCAGTGGCAAGGCCGGTAACAGCATTAGTCACACCGGGGCCAGAAGTCACTAGGGCGACGCCAACTTTATGAGATGAACGGGAATAAGCATCAGCAGCATGAATAGCAGCCTGCTCGTGACGAACAAGAATATGTTGAAACTTGTCTTGATTGAAAATTGCGTCATAAATATAGAGTACTGCACCGCCCGGATATCCGAACACATGCTCAACACCCTCTTCGGCGAGACATTTAACTAATATCTCTGCGCCTGTAAATTCTGAACTCATAATATGTATTCCTTTCAAGGTCCATAGGAGATTGATCGGATGTTCTTTCCTAGCGAAACTGTGATGCTAGACTATTATCTGACATTCCTTTTTGTGCTTTCACGACATCCTTAATACATCCGTTGGACATATTTCCAGACAGCGCTTAAAGGCGACTCGTTCAATCAGTGATTAAGCTTTACAACAACAAATTTCTCACGCTTGTGGCATGGGTTAGAACAAACAGCTAATTAAAGCGTACTTGCTGACGACGACATTGTGGGTCGAATCAAACAGGTATTTATTGCTCGAAGATTTTGAAGCAACATAATACGGTACTGCGTCGCACCATTTTGGTCAAGCAATATTCACCATATCAGCGGACAATAAACTTGCTCCTCAGGTAACTTCATAAATAAACAGGACATAAAAGGCGATTTTTGCTAGGATAAGCGCAAATTTTATTGGGAACGTTTTTGATAATGCAACACGGAAATAAAAGAACCAAGCTGGTTCTGAACAAACTCCCTTTATACACACTTACGTTTTTCATGGCGACCGCCAACTAATGGCTACAGATAAAGAATTATCCAGTTTTCTTGAAGGCGTGGAACGTCGTGCCTTTAAGCATGCGCTCTACACCGTGCGCAATGAAGAATCAGCTCTGGACATTGTTCAAGACTCGATGATCAAACTCTCTGAAAAATATGGCGATAAGCCTGCAGCAGAGTTGCGTTTATTGTTTCAGCGCATTCTTCAAAATACCATATTGGATTTTTTCAGAAGAGAAAAAGTGCGCAACACGTGGGTAAGCTTATTTTCAAATATCACGCCAAACAATCAAGAAGACGATAATTTTGATTTGCTGGAAAGTTATACCGCGGAAGACGGAACAGAAGCCGCAGAATCAGTTGCGGATAAGCTTGAACGCGAGCAAGTACTCAATATTATTGATGCAGAAATACAAAAACTCCCAGCACGTCAACGAGAAGCCTTCCTCATGCGTTATTGGGAAGACATGGACGTGGCTGAGACGGCTACGGCGATGGGCTGTTCAGAGGGAAGTGTAAAAACCCACTGTTCTCGAGCAACTCATACACTGGCAGCATCACTCAAGGCGAAAGGAATACACTTATGAGCTATTCAAAAGAAACAAAAGATCTCGATTTCGCCTATAAAATGAGGCGCGCCCTGAATGAATCCGCTGAAAACATTCCAGAAGCAACATTGAATCGCTTGAGTAACGCGAGGAAAATTGCGCTATCTCGTAAAAAACAGGCCGCACCAAGTACAGTGTTTGTATCAAAAGGTATTCTTGCGGGAAATTCAGGCTTTTCTTTTCAAGGACCTAATTCATTGTTTGGCAAACTGGGGGTCGCCTTACCGATGCTTGTGTTATTGCTCGGTTTATTTGGCATTTACGAGTATGAGCAACAGCAAAGAATTAATGATCTAGCTGAAATAGATGCCGCTGTGTTGGTAGATGAATTACCTCCTGATGCTTATTTGGATACTGGTTTCAGTGCGTATTTAAATAAAGTAGAGGAATGAGCGTGCATTTTTCAACTTCACATATATTTAAAAAATTTCGACAACTTATTTTTGTTTTTACTTTTGGGGCAATATCAACGGCACAGGCCGCTGGTATTATCCTTAATACTGCTTCTGCACCAGCTTCAACTAGCGTAACGGCAAAACCATTGTGGGTTACATTAGCGCCTCAGCAAAAATTAGCGCTAGCGCCATTAGCTCCCGAATGGGACAAAATGGATGAAATCCGTAAGAAAAAATGGCTAGAAATTGCGAACAAGTACGCATCGATGAACCCAGATGAGCAGGCGCGCGTCCAAGAACGTATGCAATCCTGGATGAAGCTCACGCCTGAACAACGGATGCAAGCGCGAGAGAACTTTGCTCGTACTACGCAAATCAAACCGGAGCTTAAATCTGCTCAATGGCAACAATATCAACAATTAAGCGAGGATCAGAAAAAACAGCTTGCAAATGAATCTAACAGGAGGAAGAGCGTAACTAACCTACCTCCCGAATCGCAAAGAAACATAAAACCTTTGGCTCCGATTAAAGCGGTTCCAAAATCCATATTGCAAACACCATTGCAGCAACCGGCACAGCCGCAAATAAATTCCGCCAATACAATCATGAGTGCACCAGCCTCTCAGTCATCCACAAAGTAACCGTGCAACAAGAAATTTTAATTAATTCATCTCTTGCACCAACGCTTAAACGCCGCTTAATTTGCATGATATATGAAGCATTATTAGTGTTTGGCATCATTTTTGTTGCCGTTTTAGTATTTGATGCCGCCACACAAAATATTCGCACAATAGATTTGCATTATTTTCGTGAAATTTGGATATTTGCCATCGTTGGTCTCTACTTTGTTTTTTTCTGGGTTCGAACCGGTCAAACCCTAGCGATGAAAACATGGCGCATCCGGGTGGAAGATAAAGAAAAACGTCAACTTCCTCTCACTAGGGCTATCGTTAGATATTGCCTAGCATGGATGTGGTTTTTACCCGGCTTAGCCCTATCAGCGCAATATAAACTAAGCCCATTGAATAGTTTAATTATTGTTAGTATCGGTTTTTTACTGTGGGCATTAACTGCGACCTTTGACAGCGACAAACAATTTTTTCACGATAAATTAGCAAAAACACGCTTAGTTCTTGTCACTGTAGATCTACCTCCAAAAATTTAGTTGGACACGGCTGAACCCTTTTTTCGTACTTTTAGTGTTCAATGTTATCCTACGAGGATGTCCATGCAGAATGAATAAATGCACTGCCTTCACTCATCCCCCACCGTCACTAAACGCGATCGTTTGAGGATAGAAGGTTTTTCCCGCCGATAAGACGGTGACTGATCGATTAAGAGAATATACATGCAACACAAAGCTCCTCGTCGTACCCGAGAACGTATTCTTGAACTTTCCCTTCGCTTGTTTAATGACTTCGGCGAGCCGAATATCACGACAACAGTCATCGCCGAAGAAATGAACATTTCGCCAGGTAACCTTTACTATCATTTCAGAAATAAAGACGACATTGTCAATTCAATTTTTGTGGAATTTGAAAATGAAATTAACAAAAAATTAGCCTTTCCTGAAGGTAGAAAGGCAAATATTCAGGATATTTGGACGTATCTGCATCTCACTTTTGAACTGGTCTGGCGGTATCGTTTTTTTTACCGCGACCTAAACGATTTACTCTCTCGCAATCGAAAACTGGAACTTAATTTCAAACAGATTTTGACCCACAAGATAAAAGTAGCTACTGAACTTTGTATAGGTTTGCGAATAGACGGCGAGTTTGAGGGGACGGACATGGATATTGATGCGCTTGCAACCAATATGGTTGTTGTCGCCACATATTGGCTCTCTTACGAATATGTGCGAAACCCTAGAAAATACACAGAGCTACAAACCATGTCGGAATCCTTAGCTCGCGGCTGCTATCAGGTTATTGTTCTCATTAGTCCTTATTTGCGTGGGGAAACTAAAACAGTCTTCGAAAGACTTTCCCAGGACTATTTGAGCAAAATGAAGGTTTAGGCCGAGTGTTACAGATGAAATCAATTTGCGTCTACTGTGGCTCATCTGCGGGCTCATCAGAAACTTATGGTGCAGCTGCCCGAAATTTGGCAGCAAGTATGCTCAAACGCCAACTTTCCCTGGTATATGGCGGTGGAAATGCAGGATTGATGGGAATCATAGCAGATGAAGTCATGCGCCTTGGAGGCAAGGCGATAGGGGTGATCCCGCAAGCGTTGATGGACAAGGAAGTGGGCCACACCAGCTTGAGCCAGTTACACATTGTGCGAAATATGCATGAACGAAAAGCGTTGATGGCAGAACTGTCTGGTGGCTTTATCGCTATGCCAGGTGGTATTGGCACATTAGAAGAGCTTTTTGAGATGTTTACCTGGCTGCAATTAGGGTTTCACGAAAAACCGCTTGGGCTCTTAAATGTAGATGGTTTTTACGATAGTTTGATCGTATTTTTAAAGCAAACCGTCCAAAAGAATTTTTTACTTCAAGAACATCTCGATTTACTCATCATCGAATCTAACCCAGATCGATTGCTGCAGCAATTTGACGATTTCAAACCTCAACATGTCAAGAAATGGCTGACCAAGGACGACATCTAAGTAATGAAATGTAATCTATCAGTCCCATCGCAATATTAAAATTATCACAGCTACAAGCTACCGCTGTCGTTCATCAACTCTTCGTCAGGCAATATCTCTGTTTTCGAGCTGAAGTAAGCTGTTTGCAAGCAATTAAAGGGTAAAATACGAGCTTCAATAGTTCACTAAACGGCATCAGAGAAATCATGAAATTTTCCAAGCAATTTCAGCTGTACGAGTCGGAAGCGACACAATTTATCAAAAGTATAAAGGAAGCGAATCCTAAACTTGAACAAGCGCAGCGTGAAGGACGTGCTCTTCTATGGGACAAAGCACCGATAGACCTAGAGACCGTAGAGCGCGCTGATGAATCCCGCATCAACCAACAAGCCTACGTGTATCAGAACAAAAACTAACTTTCTATAAGTTCGTCACGCAATGCACAATCTGCCTGCGACAGAGTTGCCACTGATTGGCGCAAGCGATAGTACGCCCAACGTCGTAGATGGCTTGGCGTTTGCTAAATTGTATGGTGAACCCCTCTTCAAATTACCAAATGATTTATATATTCCTCCGGATGCCTTAGAAGTTTTCCTCGAAGCTTTTGAGGGCCCGCTAGATTTATTGTTATATCTCATTCGAAAACAAAATTTCAACATTCTTGACATTCCAATGGCGCAAGTGACTTTGCAATATTTGAGCTATGTTGACCAAATACGCAAACACAATTTAGAACTTGCAGCGGAATATCTCCTGATGGCGGCGATGCTGATCGAGATCAAATCTCGCATGTTATTGCCTAGCACCAAGAGCGAAATCGGCGAAGAAGCAGATGATCCAAGAGCTGCGCTGGTAAGGCGCTTACTAGAATACGAACAGATCAAACTGGCAGCGTACGATCTCAATACCATTCCGCAATTAGGCCGTGATTTTTTGCATGCGCAAGTTTTTATTGAACAAAATACTATTCTACATTGGCCCCATGTCGATGCGATTGATCTGCAATCGGCATGGGCAGATGTGTTTAAACGCGCCAAATTGGTGGCACATCATAAAATTAGCCGTGAAGAACTCTCTGTGCGTGAGCATATGAGCGATATTCTGCGCCGTTTGCAATCAGCAAAATTTGTTGAATTCTCTGATTTATTTGATCCATCAAAGGGCGCGCCCGTATTGGTCGTCAACTTTGTCGCCCTACTTGAGCTGGCGAAAGAAACCCTGATCGAAATCACACAGGCGGAATCCTTTGCACCCATCTATGTTCGTCTGGCTTATACCCCTGTCTAAAACTAAAACAAACAAATCACGCACGTTTTTTAATCTCCAAAACCTCTATGAAAATTATTTCCTCCATTGAAGAATTACGCGATCAATTACGCGGACAATTACGTACTGCTTTTGTTCCTACGATGGGAAATTTACATGAAGGTCACTTATCGCTAATGCGCTTGGCGCGAAGACATGGTGATCCAGTTGTTGCATCAATTTTTGTCAATCGCCTACAGTTTGGACCAAACGAAGATTTTGACAAATATCCAAGGTCCTTTCAGGCTGACGTCGACAAACTTGAAAAGGAAGGTGTCTATGTTTTATTTGCACCAACCGAGAAGGACTTATACCCTGAACCACAAGAATACCGAGTACGTCCGCCGGACGATCTTGGAAATACTCTTGAGGGTGAATTTCGTCCTGGTTTTTTTACTGGTGTGACTACCGTCGTATTAAAACTCTTTTCATGCGTTCAACCTAAAGTGGCTGTATTCGGCAAAAAAGATTATCAACAACTGATGATCATTCGCAATATGTCGAAACAATTTGCTTTGCCAACCGAAATTATCGCTGCCGAAACCTGGCGTGCCGAGGATGGACTTGCGCTCTCTTCTCGCAATGTTTACCTCTCCGATACAGAACGTGCTGAAGCGCCCACGCTGTATCAAACGCTCAATGAAGTGGCAATGGAAATTCGCAATGGCAATACAAATATCGTTGATATTGAACAGCGTGCAATGGCAAAACTAGCGCAACGCAATTGGAACCCAGATTACATTTCGATTCGCAAGCAAGCTGATCTGCAAGCACCCAATAATAACGATTTCACACAAAATTCTGCGTTGGTTGTAGTAGCCGCCGCGAAATTAGGCAATACTCGTTTAATTGACAATCTGGAAATTTGATGTTTCGAGCACCGTTATGCATGTTATTTTTTGCATGCGTCTTTCCTAGCTCATTTGTCGATGCAGCAGTGACGAGCGTAGATGATTCGCAACGAAGAATTACGCTGAATAAGCCAGCCCAACGCATTATCAGCCTAGCGCCGCACGCAACCGAATTACTTTTTGCAGCGGGTGCTGGCTCTCAGATTGTTGGCGTAAGCGACTACAGTGATTATCCCGACCAGGCAAAAAAAATCACTTCAGTCGGCAACATTTTCGCCCTGGATCTGGAGCGTGTGATTGCGCTCAAACCAGATCTCGTCGTTGTATGGGGGACGGGAAACGCCAAACTACTTACCTCAAAATTACGTGAAAATCACGTCACTGTTTTTGAAAGCGAACCCCACGATTTTGAGGCTATTGCAAGCTCAATGGAACGCCTGGCAACACTCACGGGAACGACTGCTATAGGCTTTGCGGCGGCAGAAAAATTCCGTACCAGGCTGGCATCATTACGCCAGAACTACAAGCTAAAAGACACTCAAAAATATATCTCTGTATTTTATCAAGTCTGGCGTAAGCCTTTAATAACACTGAATGATCAACACTTAGTGTCACAGGCAATTCATTTATGCGGAGGGAAAAATATTTTTGGCAACATGAAGGAAATCAGCCCGACCATCAGTGTTGAATCAGTGCTCTCACAAAATCCTCAGGTCATTATTGCAAGTACAGGCGAGAAACAGGATGTGCTGGCTGACTGGCTGCAATTTCCCGGTTTATTAGCTGTGAGTAAAAACAACTTATTTACCGTCGAAGGAGATTGGATAAACCGATCGGGGCCGCGCATACTCGACGGCACTGAAGTACTTTGCCAACGTCTCGCCAATGTCAGAAATAAACTGAAATAATTTCAATTCCAATCCCGCGGATCCACCTGATAGTACGCTCGGAGTTGTTCAAATAAACTGGGATGATATCGCGCCATTGGTATCGTTTTCTCAAAAAAAGTTTCCGTCGCTACGGCAAAAAACTCTGCCGGGTTAGTCGCGCCGTAATAGTCCATCACACTCGGCGTTTGTGTTTCTGCCGCATGCTGCAACTTAGAAAATTCAAGCGACATCACCTCAGACCAACGTCGATAGCGCGCCTTATTTTTTAACCGTGGCGCACCATTGCTGCTACCTGATTCAGTATCGAGTTGGTGTGCAAACTCATGCAGCACAACGTCATGCCCATCAGGCGCACTGCTATTATTTCTTTGGACATGATCCCATGCCAAAATGACTCGGCCATCACTCCAAGACTCTCCAGATAAAGTTTGGTTACTATGCGTAACGACACCACCGACACCAGTCGCTATCCTTGGTGCGATAAACGCGCATGGATAGACCAGAATCATTTTTAAATCGGAATACACTCGCGTAGGACGATTCAATAACAACATGCTTGCCTTAGCTGCGATAGTTACCATTACCTCATCCGTCATCTCAAATCCATCGCAGCCAAGAAATTTTTTCTCGTGTAAAAATTGTTTGACCAAGCGCTTCAATTGCATCTGCAAATCTGTCGGCATTCTTGAATAAACAGGAATATTCTTTCGCAAAATTTTAGAGAAATGCGCTGGAAATGGTCGCGCAATAGCGCGCTGCAAAAGAAAATGCGGCAGCAACATAAAGGTCATGACACTCAATAGCGTCACGCCGAATAAACTCAATAAAACAAACATCGACTACCCCTGTTTTCTAGCACCAGACTGGCAATCTGCGCCTTTGTCTGCTGTGCAAAATTAACCATATCAAGCACGCTTCCACTGTCTTTTTGTCCCAAGAATAGATGGTATGTTTTTTTTGAAAATCAATAGTAGATAGAATCAGGATTCATTTATTGTGATAAAACAAGAACAATTAAAAAAGCTACAATGAAGACCTCCTGGCTTTTCTCCTCCCTCTTTTTTGATTGTTTCTGATGCGCAAAGGCATACTGTACGCGACTGCTTGCTATACCGTTTGGGGGTTATTTCCGGTCTATTTCAAAGCATTACATGAAGTATCACCTCTAGAAATTTTATTTCACAGAATGCTGTGGGCATTATTATTTCTCATCGTCGTTCTCGCATGGCGCAAACAATGGACATGGATACCTCAGTTATTCAAACAGCCAAAATTGATTGCTGGTTTTGCGACGAGTGCCCTACTCTTATCGACCAATTGGTTTATCTACATTTGGGCAATCAATAACGGCAGGGTTATTGATGCCAGCCTAGGTTACTTTATGACACCATTGGTCAGTGTACTTCTCGGCTCTGTTCTACTCCATGAACGTTTGCGTAGGGTGCAATGGTGGGCGGTCGGCATGGCGGCTGGCGGCGTTATCTGGCTTACTTTTCAGTCTGGCCACCCTCCATGGATTGGCTTGTCGCTAGCAGTGTCGTTCGGTGTGTATGGATTACTGAGGAAAACCGCCGCATTGGGCGCTTTGGAAGGATTATCTCTTGAGACTTTCCTGTTATTTCCATTCGCGCTGGCGTACTTAAGCTTATTGGCAATACAGGGGCAAAGTGCTTTTCTTCAAAGCACGGGCACAACACAATTGTTACTGCTCGCGGCTGGCCCTATTACAGCAGTACCGTTATTGATGTTTGCGGCGGCTGCTCGGCGCATTCCCCTGGCGACTCTGGGCTTACTTCAATATATCTCGCCATCATTACAATTATTGCTCGGGGTATGGCTCTACCACGAATCTTTTGATGGAAATAGATTGATAGGATTTGCCGCGATCTGGGCAGGACTAATTGTCTACTCCGCAGAAGGATTGCGTTATACGATACTAAAAAAATAAAGATAACATCATTAATTTAGTGGGCCAAAGCCAGTTCATATAGCACGAGGCCTACGCCAAACTATTAATCCACTGTTCAGCATCTTCCAAATGCTGAAAAATCTTAAAAGGCCAATCCACCGCTGCATAATTCTGAGTAGCAATCGGCCCCGTAAAAACGGCACCCTCAAGATCCTTAGGAATCACGTAAGCAGTAGCCTTGTGCGCGAGCCCAGCCCCTTTTAACATGACCAGCAACTGTCTATGCGCGGTCATCACTTCGGGTGAAGCCAGAACACTTTCCTTAAAAGTCACGATTTCAAAAAATGGGCCCTGCGATGCCACATTACTCAAGAACTCTCCTTCAAGTGTGGCCAAGGCTGTTGTCAGCTCCAAATTGAACGGTCCACGAGCGCTTACGCAAATAGTCTGCCCGTTCAAATGCATTTCTACACGTCCGTGCAACCGAAATTGATCTTGTTGATAATGGTCAGTGGTGTTTTTCATGGGTTGATGTTTTATTGTCTAGTCTCATTTTTCATTGAATCATGATGTATCCGCATCAAAAATTCTACCTTTCTTGAACTATACAATGCTGACTGAGTCATGCGTTTATTTTATGGATCATCGTTGGCATCCTGCACATCGTTTACTTTGATGTGCAATTCAAAGAAGCCGTTTCATGCTAGAGTATTGGCTCGCTAGGGGTCCTGAAATAAAGAAAATGCATACATTTGCTAAACTTCTTTATGCTGGGTGAGAGAGTCCCTTCTACCTGATCTGGATAATGCCAGCGAAGGGAAGCGCAAAGACTTTTCTTCCTTTGTATGCTCCCGCGTTGCGCAACGTCCCAACACCGCAAGAGCATACAATGTCAAAACCTCATTTACTGTACTCCATAGTCGCCGCATCCATTGCGCAAGCATTTGTTGTGACGCCGATCTCTTTTGCACAAACCATAGACAAGTCACTTGCAGAAGTGATTGTCACTGGCAGCAGAATCGACAAGGGAAACAATACAAAAGCAAGTGGCTTTATTGATACGCCTGTACTAGAAACACCCGTCTCGGTAACCGTATTTACCCAGGCTCAGATGCAAGACCTGCAGATACGCCAGACTAGCGATGCAATGAAGTTTGATGCCAGCGTTAACGACGCCTACAACGCGGTCGGCTACGCCGAACAATTTTCTATCCGTGGCTTTGCCCTGGATAATTCCTCTAGCTATCGCAAGGACGGCTTCGCTATCCCCGGCGATGCGTCGATACCGCTGGAAAACAAAGAACGCATTGAAGTATTGAAAGGCATTGCCGGCTTTCAGGCTGGGTTTGCGACCCCTGGCGGCATCTTGAACTACGTCACCAAGCGCCCCACCAGCGCCGCTCTGCGTTCTGTGACGTTTGAAGCGAGCGAGCGTGGCACCCTGTATGGCGCCGCTGATCTGGGCGGCATGTCTACTGACAGGCAATTTGGTTACCGCATCAATGTATCAGGCGAGCGCTTGCGTTCCTACATCAAAGGTGCAAACGGTGAACGCCAGTTTGTTTCGGGTGCATTCGATTGGCATTTGAGCGATCAGGCGCTTTTGCAGCTTGATGTCGACTACCAGCATAAGTCGCAATTAACCGCACCCGGTTTCCAGCTCACCAATGGCACCGACCTGCCGCGCGGTATTCAGGCTGACACCATGTTAAATAATCAGCCATGGGCTAGACCGGTTGACACCCGCAACAGCAATATCGGGCTGCGTTTTGAATACCAGCTCAATGCAGACTGGCAAGCATCTGTTGCGGCAAATAAACATGAATTCAAACGTAATGATTACACCGCATTTCCTTATGGCTGCGGATCGGCCAATTTATACCCTGGCTATTGCGCCAATGGCGACTACGATGTGTATGACTACCAAAGCGTTAACGAATCAAAATCACAACTGGGCACGCAGGCCCTGCTCAACGGAAAATTCCTTACCGGCGCAGTCAAACATACATTTGCCGCGGGTCTCTCTCACACAGAACGTCACGATTATTTTGGTGACTATGTGTATGCATTGGCTGGCGTGAGCAACATCTATCACCCCGTAGCGGTGGTACCAACACCGGGTAACAAAACAGGAGATATTCTTCTGCGTCGCACGGATAAAGAATGGTCCGCATTCATGCAAGACATTATTAGCATGAGCGACAACTTAAAATTACACCTAGGTTTGCGTCACCTGAACATACAACGCAGGCAACTGGTTGATGTTGGAACTGACAGCCCTCATCTGGTCAACCTCGGCTATGAACGCAGCTACTTATTGCCGAGCCTTGCATTGGTGGACAAGCTCGGCGATAACTGGTCTGTCTATGGCGCCTATTCTGCAGGACTCGAACACGGTGGGCTGGCACCGATTGCCACCACCAATCAACATCAATTCCTAGACCCCGCGAAATCAAAACAAGTTGAAATCGGTGTCAAGGCAGAACTGCAAAAAGAGCTGAGCATTTCTGCTGCGGTGTTTCGTATCCAGAAACCATTGGAATACATCCAGACCAACAACGATACCAGCACTACCTACGTCAGCAATGGTGACGCCGTGCACACGGGTTTGGAATTCTCGGCGCAGGGCAAGTTACACCAGGACCTTCGCTTGGGCGCCAGTCTGACTGCCATTGATACCAAGCAGAAAAATACGGGTGACATCACTCTCGATGGCAAGCATGTCACCAACGTACCATCGATCAAATCCACTTTATGGCTCGATTACACGGTACCGCAAGTCAAAGGTCTGGGTCTCAATACTGTCTGGCAATATTCAGGCAGCAAGGCGTTTAGCCCTGACAATAGTGTCACGGTACCTGCTTACCATGTGCTCAATTTTGGTGCCCGGTATGCAACGCAAATGGCCGGTAGTGCCATGACCGTGCGCTTCAATGTTGACAACGCACTTAATAAATTTTACTGGCGTGACGTGACCCAATCTTTGGGTGGCTATCTGTTTCCTGGTGCCCCGCGTACTTATAAGGTTTCTGTCCAATTTGATTTATAGGTTAAATGGTATAAATGAAATAAATGAATCAAAAAAATGCTCGGATTTCTATTTCTATTTACGAGAACCAGCCTGTTTAAGCATTGAAACTGCATTTAGGTCATACTCTGCTTGTCAAGAAGCCCTAAGCCGTGGATAATCCCGACCTCGCATCTCTTTCGAGTACCTATTTGTATCCGAAGAAAACAGCCCGCTTTCACCAGCGGGCTTTTTCTTCCACCTTGCAATGAAATTATTGCCATGTAAATGATGTAAATGTGCTCGCTTTTGTTCTCGCCATCGCAACCCGAAGGCCTTTGTTGTCGTATTCGATTTCGTTACATGAAAAACAGCATAACTAATCCCACTCCAAGCACTCCTGAAAAAGCAGCCTCAACGCTTACCCTAGGAAGCAAAACCATCCAGCGAAAACCAGCAACAGGCGCAGTATCAAGAACTGTTGCTGTACCTGTCGTCGGCCAGACAGCAGATGCACTGGGTCAAACGGATCAGGCAGAAGCGTTCGCAACAGGGCCAAAAGTGACTGTCGTGACAAAACGTCGATCAAGATTGATGACAGTTGCTGCGGAATCCGCGATTGAAGAAAGCAGCGAATCGCCTCCGACGCCTAATGTAGAGACCGTGACGACAGCAGTTAATCCTGCATCAGTTATCGAAGCAGACGCCGGGTACGACGCGATGGAAATGCCCGCGCAGTCCCCAGCAGAAAGCGCCGCTGATACAAACGTGGATGCAGCAGATATGACTACAGATATAGTGCAAGTAGATATCGTACCGACAGTGGCGAAACCGCCCGTCATCGTAACAAAAAAAATATCCAGATTAGTCAAGAAACCGGTCGAAATCATCGCCGCAATGCCGGCTATAGAGGTCGCAGAGCCGCCTAAGGCCAGCGTCGCTAGCAAAGTCTATACCGCACAAGATAAATCCAGCCCTGCGGCAGCGGCTGCCACGCTTGCCGACATCGATACTTCTGGCTATGTCATGCCGATGTTCAGAGAAGCGGCCAAGCGCGGTCGCAAGCCATCCTCACCTCAGGTATACAACGAAGAAATTCACGCGCTCAATGCCGTGGAATCTTCAGAGCTGAAACGTGCGGCACGCTCCAGGGCAACAAAAAAATCAGGCGCGGCTACCGTCGTCAACGAGGCCGCCAACAAAGAACAACTAGAACTAGTACGCCTGCGGCTGACAAAATTAATTCAGCTAGGCAAGGACCGCAGCTATCTGACCCATGCAGAAATCAACGATCATTTACCGGACAATATCGCTGACCCTGACATGATCCTCGGCATTATCAGAACCTTGAATGATGTCGGCATTGCGGTCTATGACCAGGCGCCAGACGCTACCATGATGCTGTTGACAGACAATGTCGCAGCCGCGGTCAGCGATGATGATGCTGAAGCCACTGCCGCTGTTGCTCTTTCTACTGTCGATTCAGATTTTGGCCGGACGACCGATCCGGTACGCATGTACATGCGCGAAATGGGCGGCGTCGAGCTGCTCACGCGCAGCGGCGAAATCGAAATCGCCAAACGTATAGAAAATGGCCTGAAAGACATGCTGCAAGCCATCTCTGCTTGCCCGTCCACGCTACAGGAAATGCTCGCGATCGCTGACAAAATTGCCAGCGATGAGCTCGCCATTGACGATATCGTCGACGGTATGCACGATCCGGATGAAAAGGATCATGTGCCGTTGAACCTGCCGATCGTCGCCGCCGATGCGGAAGCGGAAGAGCTAGAAGAAGATGACGAAGATGAGGAAGCCAGCGCAGAAAAAGCCAACGCCATCAGTGCTGAGCAACTATTGCAGCTGAAAACGACCGTGCTACAAAAATTTGCAATAATTCGGATCAACTTTGAGCAGATGACGGCCGAACAGGCCAAGGGCAAGTACCAGTCAGCAGCCTACAAAACTGCGCAAGAAGTTATTTCCAACGAATTATTAGGCATACGTTTTAGCGTCAAGAGTACAGAAAAACTCTGCGATATCTTGCGCAAGCAAATGAGCGAATTGCGCCAGACCGAGAAGAAGATGCTCGATTTGCTGGTCAATAAATGCGGCATGCCACGGCAGCATTTCATTGCAGAATTTCTGCACAATGCCACCAACGCCAATTGGCTGGAGACAGAAATAGTCAGCGCGCAAGCATATGCTGTTTTACTCAAACGCCATATTCACGCCGCCAGAGAATTGCAAGGCAAGCTCATCCATCTGCAAGAGCAAGTCAAGTTGCCGCTCGCCGATCTGCGCATCATCAACAAATTGATGGTGGCCGGAGAAAAACGTGCAAGAGACGCTAAGAGCGCCATGACCGAGGCGAATTTGCGCCTGGTGATCTCGATTGCGAAAAAATATATCAACCGCGGTATGCAGTTTCTCGACCTGATCCAGGAAGGCAATATCGGCCTGCTCAAAGCGGTCGATAAATTTGAATACCGTCGCGGCTATAAATTTTCTACCTATGCTACCTGGTGGATCAGGCAAGCGATTTCACGTGCGATTGCCGATCAGGCGCGCACTATCCGTGTGCCTGTGCACATGATAGAAACGATCAACAAGCTCAACCGTATCAAGCGTCAGTGGATGCAACAAACCGGATCAGAACCGGATTCGGCGACTATCGCAGAAAAGATGGAATTGCCGGAAAACAAAGTACGCGAAATATTAAAAATCGCCAAAGAGCCTGTATCACTTGATGTGCCTATCGGTGACGATGGTGATTCGCAATTGGGTGACTTTATCGAAGACAGCATGACGCTCTCGCCGGTCGCAGCGGCAATGCAAGCTTCGGTACAAGGCAAGCTGAAAGAAATTCTTGATTCTCTCAGCCCGCGTGAAGCCAAAGTATTGCGTATGCGCTTTGGTCTTGAAATGGCCAGCGATCACACACTCGAAGAAGTCGGCAAACAATTTGACGTCACGCGCGAGCGCATCCGCCAGATCGAAGCCAAGGCAATGAAAAAGCTTCGCCACCCATCACGCTCGGATCAATTGAAGAGTTTGCTGGAAAGCCATTAAGGCCATCCTGCTGGTCGTCCGCTCTACTGCTTTCCTGATGGTGCGCAGCAGACGAACAAAAGTTGCACTTTCAACCCGCACTATTCATGCGCTTCTTCAGCCATATATGGCTGAAGAAGCGCATGAATAGTGCGCTACAGATTCGCCAATTTGCAGTATTTGCTTAACACCGAGCTAGTGCATTGCATAATCGTTTGGCTTTCAGATCCAGTTACATCAGTAGTCGCTGCGATTTCATTGCGCCTTCCATCCCCTGAAAAAAAGCTCTTGTGGTGAATGATCATCGGCGTACCTGATCGCTTTTATTTCGCAAACTCCATCAACTACACGTCAAAACCATGCATTGAACAAACCTTGCGCTAAAAATTTGGAGAAGCAAACCGGCTACGACTATCCATGCAGTCCTGGCGACGCCGGGCTTGGGCGAATCAAGCGCCAGTCAAGAACGACAAGGTAAATTGCACCTGTTCAACACGTTCAGCCAAACTACCCTCGACCAGCAAGAACGGTATTTCTCTCTCGTCTAAAATACGCAAAAGCGCTTCGTGGATATGCTGGCGTACCGCCGCAGATTCGCGCTGCAAGCCGTCTGCGCTCCAGGGGAAATCTGGCGCCGCCACCAAAGTAAAATCGTAGGCATGCGCTAGTTCCAGTTGCTCCAACGCGGCATCAGCGCGTTGAAAATAATGCCGGCTGTAGATCGCTGTCATCAATGGACTCGTGTCGCAGAAGAGCCATTCCTTGGCACGCAAAACGGATGCATTTTCCCGCTGCACCTGGGTTGTTGCGATGAGGATTTGCTCCTCTTCTTTTGGTACCCGCTGTTGTGTCTCAACGAATTCACGCAGATATTCTGGCACCCAGACGGTGTGATAATGCGCCGCTAAGGCTTCAGCCAAGACTGATTTACCCGATGATTCAGCGCCGAGAATGGCGACTCGTGTGATGGGCAATGCGGTTGGTAATATCATTGCTGACATGTTCTGCTCCATGCGCGCCAGCCCATCACGGCCATGACGACAAAAACAGCATACAAAACAGCCGTCAGCATCAAGCCTTTGTAAATATACAGGCCGACATACAGCACGTCGACGGCAATCCAGACGATCCAGTTTTCCATCTTTTTGCGCGACAGCAGCACTTGCCCCAGCAAGCTGCCGGCGGTCAGAAAACCATCGGTGTAGGGTACATCGGTATCGGTGAATGATTTAAGAAACCAGGCAAGCACTGAAAAACCCACCGCCCAGCCGATCAAAGAGGTAACTTTGCCCCGCACGCTCAGGTAAGAAACGCTCGGCACTTTATGCTCTTTATCGCCCCACAGCCAGAGGTGCCAACCCCAGATAGAGGTAAGAATGAAGACAAACTGCAAACCCATATCACCGTACAAACGTGCATCCAAAAACACCAATGCATAAAGACCCGAAGACAGTATGGAAAACAGCCACGCCCAATGCAGCTGACGAATATTTAGTGCCACGGTGATGATAGATAAAATAAAAGAAATTAATTCTAGCGGCGTGCTGCTTAAGCCAAACAACAGGGATAAAGGTTGATTCATGCAGTGAGTTGGGTCGTTGAGTTTAATCTTGATAGAATAGTGCGCAAATAATGCACAAATGATGCGAACATCGATCACAAAAAACGATCGCGCAAAAGAATGGCGTCATTATCACTGATAAGAACATTGTTGTCATTGCTCGCGGTGGTCGTGTCAGGGCAATCGTACGAAACTTGCATAGCGAAAACAAACGGCATTTTGTCCACGAAAAACACAAAAAACACGAAAAAGACAAGTATTCAATCTCATTTCGATCAATTTTTCCAAGATCTACTCCGTGTTTTACGTTGTTCGTGTCTTTCGTGTCTTTCGTGGACAAGTCCTTGCTTCATGCAATCCCTCGGGTAGTCGTATAGCCTCGTGAGTCAAGTAAAAAACCTATTAACACCTATGAGAAAATTGAAAAACACCTATGAATAAGCGCTCAGGTTTTACTCTCATTGAAATGATGGCGGTGGTCGCGATCATCGCTGTTTTGGCAGCGATGGCCGTGCCCTCTTATCTGTTCAAGGTCATCAGGGAGCAGATAGAAGGGGCGATCCCATTAACCGATATCGTAAAAAAACCGATTGCCATGTCTTGGTTGGCAACCCAGACTTTCCCAACCGACAATGCCGCCGCTGGTTTGCCGAGTTCTGACAAAATCGTCAACAATTACGTCAGTGATGTCGCGATACAAGATGGCGCAATCAACATCACTTTTGGCAACCGTGCCAGCGGCCCGTTAAAAGGCAAGATCCTGACCTTGCGCCCCGCCGTCGTGACCGATGCGCCCGTCGTGCCGGTGACCTGGGTGTGTGCTGGCGCAGAAGCGCCAGACAAAATGACGATCATGGGCGTGGATAGAACCTCGATAGATCAAAGTCATCTGCCCCTGGCTTGTCGGCGCAAGGGCAAATAAAGGCAAATAAGCTCAACCGCCTTATAGTGCCCTTTCGTTGCCCTTTCGTTGCCCTTTCGTTGCCCTTTCGTTGCCCTTTCGTTGCCCTTTTCTGGCTGCCGGCGCAGCGCGGGGGCAAGCGATAACGGAGCGCGCTCTCGTTTCCACTGGCCAGGTTTCTGGGTGCCGGTGCCGCGATGGTCGCGCACGGTTAGCTCTAGCCTGGCGCGGCATGTGCCCCATGCGCCATCTCCATTTCTTTGCATGGCTTGCTGATGGTCGGACGGGCGGTAGTGTGTCCGGCGTACAAATAAATCCGATCACGCTTATTCCATGCGCCTCACAGCCTGTTTTTGCTCTTAGAGGCGCATGTATATTGCGTAATTCATTCCAAATGTATGATTGGGAGAGTAGCGGCAGGAATCCTGATTTCTCAGTACGTCCCACCGCCCTCGCAGAACCGGACTTGGAGCGTTACACCATCCGGCTCCCAGCTTGAGTCATTCACAACGGCTTGGATACAGGTTACACATGATGCGGATTGGTGGCAGCCATCTTTTCAGCACTTCGCTGAACTGTTTCCAATTGAAAGATTTGCGCTGACTGCGACGATTGAGCCATTTGAAAAGTAGCAGACTTGCGTTGTACACGTACTTCTTTGGGCTACGGCTATTCCCGCTTACGCCAAAGTAAGCAACGTGTCCTTGTAAGTGTCGCTTTGCGTAGCCCATCATGGCTCGACCACCTTGTACTCGCAATTTCGCGAGCCGATCTCCTACTTCTTTGAGCTTCTTACTGATCCGTTCCTTCTGAATCTTACGACCCAATACAAACCGCTTGGCGCGGCTTAAGGTGACATAGTGCGTGAAGCCTAAGAAGTTGAAAGTCGCCACCCGTCCTTCGCCAAGTTGAGCGCAGTGTCGTTTCGCAAAACAGCCAAAACGATGCAGCGCCGTTTTACTCGGCTCGAGTTCCAGTGAAAATTCCGCCAGCCGTTCAGATAGGGCAAGTTGGAAGCGTCTCGCGTCGTCTTCGTGCGTGAAGCACGTCACGAAATCATCGGCGTACCGCACCAACTTTAACGGTCTGTGCTTACCAGCACAGATGCGTCCTGCAAGGATGACGACGAAGCAACCTCCACGTTGATAGGAGGAACAACGAAGTCCAGAGGGCGAAGAGAGAAATTCTGGCGATATGTCGCCAGCCCTGGCAGCAGTCTGTGCGTACTCGCACAGATGCGCCCTGCAAGGGCGGAAAAGTGTGCTATCGGATTCGCAGCGTTGTCACCAAATTGGTGAACAGAAAAAATACTGTGAAAGTGAATATTCATGCAGCTTCCAAAATGAAATGAAGCGGTCAATTGAGGTTTCTAGGGTTACTACAGCGAACATCAAAATATTGACGGTTTCAGTGCACTGCTCAAGGCCGGCGCAATTAAAACCAAATAGACGCTCCGCTTGTGGATCAAATTCGCCGAGTGGCCAATACAGTTTAGGTTCGTTCTAGCGCTGGGCAAGCACTTTGGATACAGTTCCCGGGGCGGACATACGATCTGCAAGCGCCCGTCCGGCCGCCAATTGCTCGGCTGTCATTGTCGAGAAGAGTGTCGCATCGCCTTTCGATCGGTCTTTGCTTCGTGCGAGGCTATATAAAGCGAAACTTGCCTCCTGGTCCTTTTTTACCCCAGTTCCGCTATCGTAAAGATAAGCCAAACCGACCAGGGCATCGACATCGCCTTGGTCAGCGGCTTTCAAGAACCATTTTGCCGCCTCGGCAAAGTTCGTGCGAACGCCAAAACCATACACGTACATATTTCCGAGCGCGGACTGAGACCTTGCATGACCTTGCTCGCCCGCCTTGCGATACCAGCTCACCATTTGCAATTCATCGACCGGCAAACCCTTGCTCGTGTGATACATGTGGCCCATGTAGTATTGTGCTTCCACATGACCGCTTTCCGCGAGCGGCTTGAACTCCTTCAATGCAGCCGGATAATCATTGCGTTCATACGCTTTGAAACCGGCGTCAAAATTGCCTTTCCTGCCGCATCCGCTTAAGCCCAGCAGGATGACGAAAAGAACTGAAGTCACGAGTTTGAGCATGGGATTTCCCTTCTGGTTTGATGGGTGACTGTTTTATGCAGAGCTGACGAATCTACAACTACTTCTCACAGGTCTTGTCGATCAATTCTTCCAGTGTTTTATATTCCGGCATTGTTTTTGTGCCGTATGCCCCATGACCGTTTTGAGAAAATGTCAATCTCAGTAGTGGCCCATTTACGCCTTTTTCAACATGGAGAATCTGGTCGATCCGGTATCGCTCTATAAGTGGTGGATCTGCCATTGTTACATCGGTACGCGTTCGGTTCTTGCGGAAACACATCAAGTCCATTGCGGAATACGAGCTTACGTGCCGTCCTTCCTTTAAGCGTGGCGTCAGCGCTGCTTCGAGCAGACGTTTATCGCTTTGCGGATCAGGATCAGGCTTTCCTTGCGTGATTACCCAGTAGTTTCCGTGTGGCAATCCTCTTGCCTTGGCACAGTAGATAAAATCTTCGGCAGGTCCACGTAACTTGTCTAACGAATGGCAGGCGCGTTCCGTGCAAGCCTTGGTATCGCCTCTTTTGCAGCTCTGGGTTAGTTCTGAATTGTAAGCGGAATATCTTTTGTCCATTTCTTTTCCCATAGCCCGCCATTTGTCTTTTTCTT
>JACMRF010000004.1 GCA_014376575.1 Undibacterium sp. | reverse complement strand
GCTTTGCTCACGGCACAGTTTTATTCGCCAGCTGAAATCATCATGATTGATCTCGATGATAAACGTCTGGAGATTGCAAAACGCTTTGGCGCTACCGCAGTCATCAATAGTGCAGATGGCAAAGCTGTCGATGCATTGATGGCACTCAGCAACGGGCGTGGGGTGGATACCGTCATCGAAGCAGTCGGCGTTCCTGCTACTTTTGAATTGTGCGAAAAAATTGTCGCGCCTGGCGGTACCATTGCCAACATTGGCGTACATGGTACCAAGGTGGATTTGCATCTGGACAATCTGTGGGACAGAAACATCACGATCACCACACGTCTGGTCGATACCGTCAGCACACCAATGCTGATGAAAACTCTGCAGGCACATAAGATCGATCCAACGCAATTGATCACCCATCGCTTCAAGCTGGCTAACATTCTGGACGCTTATGAGACCTTTGCCCATGCCGCCAATACAGGTGCGCTTAAAGTCGTCATAGAGGCGTAATAAGGCTGAGACGCGGCCGTTTCCGATTTGTTAAGAAAGCACCAGCATCACAGAAAAATCAATAGCGCAATCCCCATGCGGCCCGCAGGAGATAAATGGCTTGAAACCCTCATAGATATTGCGTGTTGGTACGGCTGCTTGATGGGAAATAAAAGACGGTAATGCGCTGTTTTGTGTATAAACCCAGAATTTCCATTAGGGTTGGCAATGATGACGGATGCACTTTTCGAGGTAGTTTTGCTGCTCTTCGTTGCCAATAGCGAGCTATTGGCAACGAAGAGCAGAAAAAATGACCGAAAATGCGCCGTCAGCATGCCAATAGCACCGCAGGTGCGCCTAATGGAAAATCTGGGTTAAAACAAAGCCGAGACGCTAAATTGATTTGCGCTTAAATGCAGCATGCCTTGCAGTGCATGTTCCAGACTGCTTGTGCTGCCGGTGGTGCAGGCCAGTATAGGAGAAGAGTTTGGGCTGGCGCTGAGTAGATGGTGCTGTTCCAGTAGTTTGTGCAGATGCCGCGCTACGGCTTCTCCGGTATCGATGAGTTGCACCTTGCCCGAGACGGCGCTAGTTTCTGCGATGACTTGTTGAATCAGATCAGCCACAAAAGGATAATGGGTGCAGCCCAGCACCAACGTGTCTGCAGCTTGCGCCAACAGTGGGGCGACATAGCTGCGTACCAGTTGCAGGGTATCGGCCGATTGCAGTTCGGCTTTTTCTATTTTTTCGACCAGGCCTACGCAGGCTTGCGAGATAAATTGCACGTGGGTTTCTGCACTGAGCTGATCGCGTAGCTGCTTAAATTTTTGACTCTGAAGTGTGCTCTTAGTCGCCAGAACGCCCACCACTTTGCTTTTACTTTGCAAGGCGGCAGGCTTCAAGCCCGGCTCTATGCCGATGATGATTAATTCGGGGTAGCGCAGGCGCAAAGTGGCTACCGCAGCGGCGGTGGCAGTGTTGCAGGCGATGACCAGTGCCTTGATCTGGTGTTGCAGTAAAAGCTCGGTAGCAAGCAGGCTGCGAGCTAAGATGGCCTCATCCGATTTGTCGCCGTAGGGCGCAAAGCCGGCATCGGCAAAATAAATCAGCGATTCATTCGGAAGGCGCTGGCGGATATGCTGCAATACCGACAGGCCACCCACGCCAGAATCAAATACCCCGACAGCGCGGTCGGGGTGGATCGAACTTACCACTTCATTTGCCGCTTGATTCAATTGAAAAGGATCAGACAACAGGAATAATCCCTATTTTCGCCTGCCATTCTTTCGGGCCGGTAGTGTGCACCGAGGTACCTTGCGAATCTACCGCGACGGTCACTGGCATATCGACGACATCGAATTCATAGATCGCTTCCATGCCCAGATCGGCAAAGCCAACGACCTTGGCGGTCTTGATGGCTTTGGATACCAGATAGGCTGCACCACCGACTGCCATCAAGTAAGCGGATTGATGCTTCTTGATGGAAGCGATTGCCGTCGGTCCGCGTTCTGCCTTGCCGATCATCGAGATCAAACCGGTTTGCTCCAACATCATGTCGGTGAATTTATCCATGCGTGTAGCGGTAGTCGGGCCAGCCGGACCAACTGCTTCATCGCGCACCGGATCCACCGGACCGACGTAGTAGATCACCCGATTGGTGAAATCAACCGGCAGAGTTTCGCCTTTGGTTAGCATGTCTTGTATGCGCTTGTGGGCGGCATCGCGACCGGTCAGCATTTTGCCGTTCAGCAGCAAGGTCTGGCCTGGCGCCCATGAGGCGACTTCGGCTCTGGTTAAGGTATTGAGATCGATGCGCTTGGATTTTTCAGTATCGGCAACCCAATGCACATCTGGCCAGCTCGATAGCAACGGCGGCGTCATGTAGGCAGGGCCAGAACCGTCGAGGACGAAGTGACCGTGGCGCGTGGCCGCACAGTTAGGGATCATGGCAACCGGCTTAGAAGCTGCATGGGTCGGGTACAAATTGATCTTGACGTCGAGTACCGTCGTCAAGCCGCCCAGACCTTGTGCGCCTATGCCAAGGGCGTTGATCTTGTCGCATAGCTCTATGCGCAATTCTTCGGTTTTGTTTTGCGGGCCGCGCAGTTTTAGCTCGTGCATGTCAATGTCTTCCATCAAGGACTGCTTTGCCATCAACATCGCTTTTTCTGCGGTGCCGCCTATGCCTATGCCCAGCATGCCGGGAGGGCACCAGCCCGCGCCCATGGTGGGTACGGTTTTCATGACCCAGTCAATCAGCGAGTCAGAGGGGTTTAGCATGACAAACTTGGTTTTGTTTTCAGATCCGCCGCCCTTGGCCGCGACTTGCACATCGACGGTATTGCCTGGCACCAGCTCCATGTGCACAACGGCTGGGGTGTTGTCCTTGGTGTTCTTGCGCTCGAATAGCGGGTCGGCCACGATAGAGGCGCGCAAGACGTTATCTGAATTGGCGTAACCTTGGCGTACACCTTCGTTGACTGCATCAATGATGGAGCCAGTGAAGCCTTCAAAACGCACGCCCATGCCGATCTTTAAAAACACGTTAACGATGCCGGTGTCCTGGCAAATTGGGCGCCTGCCTTCGGCGCACATGCGTGAATTGGTCAAAATTTGCGCAATCGCATCCTTTGCCGCCGGACTTTGCTCTAACTCATAAGCACGAG
Organism: Undibacterium sp.; assembly: GCA_014376575.1. The sequence goes on along the minus strand of JACMRF010000004.1, from coordinate 15,240 downwards.
CAAGGTGGCTGATGTAATCTGCTGGGTGGTAGTAACTGATGTATTGCAGGGCGGCGGCGACGGATTCGATCAGATCGTCTCGTTGAATGACTGTCATGATATAGGCTCAGGTCTGGTGAAAAGTAGCTTCGCATTTTACACGGGCAAGGTTTATTCGTGTTCGCTACGGTGCGCCAGAGTGTGGTGTTTGTGCGCTGTTGTAGAGTCGTAAGGCTTGAGTAAGTCTGCCAGATTATGGTTTGGCTTGCGAAAAAATTACCATTTCAGTGGTAATTTGTGAGTTTCATGCGATATTTTTATTACATTTAAAACAAGCCGGAGATGAACCATGTCAGACCTCGATAACGCCAAAGCAGAATCACGGATTTTCCCCCCGCCAGCCGCTTTCGCCGCCAATGCGACGATTTCCGGTATGGATGCCTACAACGCCTTATGTGCCGAGGCCGAGAGCGATTACGAAGGTTTTTGGGCTAAATTGGCACGCGAGAATTTGCATTGGCACAAGCCCTTTACCAAGACGCTAGACGAGTCCGCGGCGCCGCTGTACAAATGGTTTGAAGATGGCTTGCTCAACGTGTCTTACAATTGCCTCGACGTTAATTTGCAAAAAGGTCTGGGCGATAAAGTTGCCGTGATTTTTGAATCGGATGGCGGCGATGTCACTAAAGTCACCTATCAAGAATTGCATCAAAAAGTCTGTCAATTCGCTAACGGGCTCAAGTCACTGGGAATAGCCAAGGGCGATCGCGTGGTGATCTATATGCCGATGTCTGTCGAGGGTGTGGTGGCAATGCAGGCCTGTGCCCGCATCGGTGCAACGCACTCAGTCGTGTTTGGTGGTTTTTCAGCTAAATCGTTGCAAGAACGTATCGTTGACGTCGGCGCGGTCGCCGTCATTACCGCCGACGAGCAAGCGCGCGGTGGCAAACATTTGCCACTGAAAGCTATCGTCGATGAAGCGCTGGCATTAGGCGATTGCGAAAAAATTAAAAACGTCGTTGTGTATCAACGTAGAGGCGGCAATATCGCCATGACAGCTGGCCGCGATTTGTGGATGCACGAATTGGTCGCTGCCCAATCGGATGTCTGCGAGCCGGAATGGGTCAGCGCAGAACATCCGCTGTTCATTCTTTACACGTCCGGTTCTACCGGCAAACCAAAAGGCGTACAGCATTCTTCGGGCGGTTATCTGCTGTGGGCGATGTTGACCATGAAGTGGACTTTTGACATCAAGCCTAGCGATATATTCTGGTGTACCGCTGATATCGGTTGGGTCACTGGTCATACCTATATTACCTATGGTCCGCTGGCAGTTGGCTCGACCGAAATCGTGTTTGAAGGCATTCCAACTTATCCGAATGCCGGCCGTTTTTGGGACATGATACAAAAGCACAAGGCAACGATTTTTTATACGGCGCCAACCGCCATCCGTTCGCTGATCAAAGCCGCCGATGGTGATGCCAATATCCATCCGAATAAATATGATTTGTCTTCCCTGCGCTTGTTGGGTTCAGTCGGTGAACCGATTAATCCGGAAGCCTGGATGTGGTATTACAAAAATATCGGTGGCGAGAAATGTCCGGTAGTCGATACCTTCTGGCAAACCGAAACGGGCGGTCACATGATGACGCCTTTGCCCGGCGCAACGCCGTTGGTGCCGGGTTCCTGTACTTTGCCTTTGCCTGGCATCATGGCCGCAGTCGTTGATGAAACTGGCCAGGATTTGCCAAACGGGCAGGGCGGTATTCTTGTCGTTAAGCGGCCTTGGCCTTCGATGATACGTACCATCTGGGGCGACGATGAGCGCTTTAAGAAAAGCTATTTTCCTGAAGAGTTTGGCGGCAAGGTCTACCTCGCTGGCGATGGCGCCATCCGCAATAAGGATACTGGTTACTTCACCATTACTGGCCGTATCGATGATGTGCTGAATGTGTCCGGTCACCGTATGGGGACGATGGAAATCGAATCGGCCCTGGTCGCCAACCCGATGGTGGCAGAAGCGGCCGTGGTCGGTAAGCCTGACGATACGACAGGCGAATCGATCTGTGCTTTTGTCGTCTTGAAGCGCAGCCGCCCAACCGGTGACGAGGCAAAACAAATTGCGACAGAGTTGCGTAACTGGGTCGCCAAAGAAATCGGACCGATTGCCAAACCGAAAGAAATCCGTTTCGGCGACAACCTGCCAAAAACACGTTCAGGAAAAATCATGCGTCGCCTGTTGCGCGTGCTGGCGAAAGGCGAAGAAATCACTCAGGATATTTCTACGCTGGAAAACCCGGCCATTTTGGAGCAGTTGAAGCAATCACTATAATATTGAAAACGAACACGCAATATCCGTGCGGCCTACAGACCATTTTTGGCCTGCAGGCCGCATACACATTGCGGTATTGGTTTTTTATTTTAATTGCGATGAAATTTGAATTTTTCTCGGGGCGCGTCAACTGGCACTGCTGATGCCGTCGCTATTTTTGCCATTTCGTCGTTTGACATTAAATTGTTGCTCGTTGAAGAAGTGGCTTTATTTGTACGGTTTTCCTTGGGGCGATTCGCGGTTATACTCCAGCATTCCGGTCATTTGGCGAGTGCGCTTCGCCTTGATCACTGACCAAAATAATCCTCATCTTCATAGAATCGACGCATGACCTCATTAAAAAAACGTCAACCCAAGGGAAGTTTTAAGTTTTTCCCTCGTGGCGCGAGAAAGTTGTCGCAGACAGTTGTTGAAAACAACGAACTTGCACCGCGTGCCAAACCCAGGCGCGGCATTTATCTTTTACCCAATGCCTTTACGACTGCCGCTTTGTTCTGCGGCTTTTATGCGATTGTGATGGCGATGACGCAGCGCTTCGAGCATGCCGCATTCGCCATTTTTGCGGCGATGGTTCTCGATAGCCTCGATGGGCGAGTAGCCAGGATGACCAATACGCAAAGCGAGTTCGGCGCTCAGTACGATAGTTTGTCGGACATGATTTCTTTTGGCGCTGCACCGGCCCTGGTGGTGTTTGAATGGTCACTTAAAGGGATGGGTAAATTGGGCTGGTTAGCTGCGTTTGTCTATTGTGCCTGTGGAGCACTGCGCCTGGCACGCTTCAATACCAATATTGCGATCGTTGATAAACGGTATTTTCAAGGCTTGCCTAGCCCTGCCGCAGCAGCGCTGGTAGCGGGTTTTATTTTGTTGATGGATGATTTGCACTTCAAGGGCGCTGAGTTAAGCTGGAGTGCATGGAGCATCACCTTGTTTGCGGGTTTGACGATGGTGACCAATGTGCCTTTCTATAGTTTTAAAGATGTAAACCTACGCAGATCTGTGCCATTTGTTGCGCCGTTTCTGATTGTGCTCGGCTACGTGGCGATCGTCAGCGATCCGCCTAGAGTCTTGTTCGGTTTGTTCGTTTTGTATGGGTTGTCAGGTTATGCCGTGCTGTTGTGGCGCTGGCGCAGCGGTCGGCCTATCAGTATTGTGCAAACCTCGGTTGATCATCACGACGACAAGTAGGAAATTTAATTGATTGCCAAGTCTAGGCTCTCGAACAACGGGAGTGGTGGGGTGAAGTTGTCACCATTTAGGCTATAAATTCTTGCACTTTTTGAGAATCGCGTTTATAGTCTTTGAATGAACTTCGCATTAAATTCTTTAGTTTTACCAGCCAAGGCAGACCGATCAGGTCTGCTGTCGCTACTTGCACTATCCGCACTAAATCTACTAGTGCGGTAACGCGCCAAATCCCAACCCCCCCTCACAATCTGAGTAGTCTCCTCACCCATGTGCGTCTTGCAAGGGTAGGCGGAAGAGTATTCGGAAAAATCAAGTTTTAAATTCATCAAGTTCTAAATTTACTCACAAATTTTTGTATTTATTCCTCTGGAGAGCAGACATGGCAGATAAACTCATCATATTCGACACCACGTTGCGCGATGGCGAACAATCCCCCGGCGCATCAATGACCAAGGATGAAAAAGTGCGCATCGCGCGTCAGCTGGAACGCCTGAAAGTTGATGTGATCGAGGCAGGTTTCGCGGCTGCTTCACAAGGCGACTTTGAATCAATTAAAGCGATCTCTTTAGCCGTCAGAGAGCCGATCATTTGTTCACTTTCACGCGCTAACGATAGAGATATTTCGCGTGCAGCGGAAGCGTTGGTCGGCGCCGAACGTAAGCGTATTCATACCTTCATTGCGACATCCCCTTTGCATATGAAAATGAAATTGCGCATGAGTCCTGATCAGGTCTTGGAGCAAGCGATACAGGCTGTGCGTTTTGCGCGAAGTTTTACCGATGACGTCGAATTTAGTCCGGAAGACGCAAGTCGCTCTGATATCGACTTCTTGTGCCGTGTGATCGAGGCGGTGATCAAAGAGGGCGCAACCACCATCAATTTTGCAGATACCGTTGGTTATGCTGTGCCTGAATTGTATGGCAATACATTGAAGACTTTGCGTGAACGCATTCCTAACTCCGATAAAGTGGTGTGGTCAGTGCACTGTCATAACGATCTGGGGATGGCGGTCGCCAATTCCTTGGCTGGCGTAATGATAGGCGGTGCGCGTCAAGTCGAATGTACGATCAATGGTCTGGGTGAGCGTGCTGGCAATACGGCATTGGAAGAAATCGTTATGGCCGTACGCACCCGCAAAGATTATTTCAATCTCGATTTTGGAGTTGATACGACGCAGATCGTGGCGACATCAAAATTGGTTTCTCAAATTACCGGTTTTGCGGTGCAGCCGAATAAGGCCGTGGTGGGTGCAAATGCGTTTGCCCATGCTTCCGGCATTCATCAGGATGGCATACTCAAGGCGCGGGATACCTATGAGATCATGCGGGCTGAAGATGTAGGTTGGGCGGCCAATAAAATCGTCTTGGGTAAACTGTCTGGCCGCAATGCATTTAAACAGCGCTTGCAGGAGCTCGGTGTTGCCTTGGAGTCAGAAGCAGAAGTTAATGCGGCTTTTACACGATTCAAGGAATTGGCGGATAAAAAATCTGAAATTTTTGATGAAGACATCATGTCCTTGGTGTCCGACGAGGCGCACTCGCATGACAATGAATTCTATCGTTACGTCTCTTTGTCGCAGCATTCTGAAACTGGCGAGCGTCCTACCGCCAAAGTGGTGTTCGCAATCGATGGCGTGGAAGCTACCTGCGAAGGCAGCGGCAATGGTCCGGTTGATGCCATCGTGAATGCGATTGAATCCAAAACACAAAGTGGAACAGAATTGTTGTTATTTTCGGTCAATGCCATTACAACAGGCACGCAATCGCAAGGCGAAGTAACTATGCGACTGTCAAAAGCGGGCCGTATTGTCAATGGCGTCGGTGCTGATCCCGATATTGTTGTTGCTTCAGCAAAAGCCTATTTATCTGCATTGAATAAACTGCATTCAAAAATAGAGAAATTGAACCCGCAAATATAGCTTGATGTTCGGTGCGTGGCGGCAGGCTGGAGGAATTGGATAATTGAATATGTACTTCTTCTATGCTATAGTCACGCCTCTCGTCATTCCGGCGGGATTGTTATCTCACGATAGCGAGGGTTAAAAAAAGTTTTTACTCTTGTTATCGCATGTTAAGGAAAATTATGACTCTGATTAAAACTGCAAAAGCCGCCATCGTTGCGGACAATGCCCGTGGTCTGAACGACACAGGTTCCCCTGAAGTCCAAGTATCTTTGTTGACAGCACGTATCAATGATTTGAACGGTCACTTCAAAGCACACGCTAAAGATCACCATTCACGTCGTGGTTTGATTATGATGGTTAACCGTCGTAAGAGCTTGTTGTCTTACCTCAAGGGTAAAGACTTGAATCGCTATCGTTCACTGATCGAAAAACTCGGTTTGCGTAAGTAATTCTTGCTGATGTTAGCAAAAAATTTATAGTAAAAAGCCTGCCTCAGTTTAGCTGACGCAGGCTTTTTGCTTATCTGGTGTTTTGGTTGTTGCGGTAAAGATGAGTAATGAGTTTGAAGTGAAGTAGTTGTTTGTGAGTTGGTAAGAGGGCGGCTGTTTAGCTGCTTGTGGTGAGGTGAACGACAGCGCCTGAAAATCTGTTGGAAAATTCGAAAGGATATATTGTGTTTAATAAAGTTACGAAAACATTCCAGTACGGTCAACATCAAGTGACTCTGGAAACTGGCGAAATCGCTCGCCAAGCGTCTGGAGCCGTATTGGTCTCTATAGAAGACACGGTTGTGTTGGCGACTGTTGTTGCCAGAAAAGATGCTAAACCTGGTCAAGATTTTTTTCCTTTGACAGTTGATTACATGGAAAAAACCTATGCGGCTGGCCGCATTCCGGGCGGCTTCTTCAAGCGTGAAGGCCGTCCTTCCGAAAAAGAAACACTGACATCGCGTCTGATCGATCGTCCGCTCCGCCCGCTGTTTCCAGAAGGTTATCTGAATGAAGTTCAAGTAATTATTCACGTGCTTTCAGTTAATCCTGAGATCGATCCGGACATCGCTGCCATGATCGGCGCATCTGCTGCGATCTGCATTTCCGGCATTCCGTTTAATGGACCAATCGGTGCTGCACGCGTTGGCTACATTAACGGTCAGTATGTATTGAATCCTACTGCAAGCCAGCTGAAATCGTCTGACATGGACCTGGTTGTTGCTGGTACTGAGCAAGCGGTGATGATGGTGGAATCTGAAGCCAAGGTATTGTCTGAAGAGATTATGCTTGGCGCTGTCGTCTATGGCCACGAGCAAATGAAGGTGGTCATCGATGCGATTCATGATTTAGTGCGCGATGGTGGTAAGCCAGAAGTGCAATGGGCTCCTGCTCCAAAAAATGAAGCCTTAATCGCACAAGTGTCTGCCGTTGCAGAGCCGTTGTTGCGCGCTGCATATCAGATCAAAGAAAAACAAGCACGTACTGAGCAATTGAAATCGGCTACTGCTGCAATTTCTGTGGCTTTGGCAGAGCAATCTGCTGCAAGCGGTATTGATGCCCCAAATTCAGCCGATGTGAATAACATTATGTTTGATTTGGAAGCCAAAATCGTTCGTTCACAGGTTCTTGATGGTGAGCCACGCATTGATGGTCGTGATACGCGTACGGTCCGTCCAATCTCCATCCGTACTGGCGTTTTACCACGTACGCATGGTACTGCGCTGTTCACTCGTGGTGAAACTCAGGCTTTGGTTATTGCTACCTTGGGTACTGCACGTGACGAGCAAAAAATTGACGCGTTGATGGGCGAATTCACCGATCGTTTCATGTTGCATTACAACATGCCACCGTTTGCGACTGGCGAAACAGGACGTGTCGGTACACCTAAGCGTCGTGAAATTGGTCACGGTCGTTTGGCTAAACGTGCTTTGCTCGCTGCGATGCCTGCACCGGAAGATTTCAGTTACTCAGTGCGTCTGGTATCTGAAATTACTGAATCCAATGGTTCATCTTCGATGGCGTCCGTCTGCGGTGGTTGCCTGGCTCTGATGGATGCAGGTGTGCCGATGAAAGCGCACGTTGCTGGTATCGCGATGGGATTGATTAAAGATGGCAATAAATTTGCTGTGTTGACCGATATCTTGGGCGATGAAGATCACCTTGGCGATATGGACTTTAAAGTTGCTGGTACCGCAGAAGGCATTACTGCTTTGCAAATGGATATCAAAATCCAGGGTATCACCAAAGAAATCATGCAAGTCGCTTTGGCGCAAGCTAAAGAAGGCCGTGTGCATATTCTGGCTGAAATGCAAAAAGCGGTTCCTCATGGAAAAACAGAACTGTCTGATTTTGCTCCTCGCTTGATCACAGTGAAAATCAATCCAGAAAAAATCCGCGATGTTATCGGTAAGGGCGGTGCAGTGATTCGTGCTTTAACTGAAGAAACTGGTACGCAAATTGACATCAGTGATGAGGGCGTCGTCACCATCGCTTCTGTTGATGCTGCTGCTGGCCAAGAAGCCAAGCGTCGTATTCAAGAGTTGACTGCAGAAGTTGAAGTCGGCAAAGTATATGATGGTACAGTACTGAAATTGTTGGATTTCGGCGCGATTGTACAAATCATGCCTGGTAAAGATGGTTTGTTGCATATCAGCCAGATCGCCAATGAGCGCGTCAATGCTGTTGCCGACTACCTCAAAGAGGGTCAGCAAGTGCGTGTGAAGGTATTGGAAACTGATGATCGTGGTCGCTTCAAGTTATCAATGAAAGCAGCTGCTGCCGAATCTGAAGGCGCACCGCAAGAGCAACAACAATAGTCATCTCAATAGCGATTGGCATGCCTTTCGTTATCTAAACAAGATTGCTGTCAATAAAGCCGTTCGTATGAAAATACGTGCGGCTTTATTTTTGTCTACAATGCTTTTTCAATATGAGGAAAATAAAATGCGAGCAATTGAAATTACGCACTACGGCGGACCTGAAGTATTGCAGATATGCGAGAGAGTAAGACCTCAAGCTGGTGTTGGTGAGGTCTTGATAAAGGTTCATGCTGCTGGCGTGAATCGGCCTGATATTTTTCAGCGTATGGGGTATTACCCGGTGCCAGCAGGTGCATCTGATTTGCCGGGGCTTGAGGTGGCAGGCGAAATTGTTGGTGGCGATTTGCATGGCAGTGCGCTTAAGCTCGGTGACCTGGTTTGTGCATTGGTGCAAGGGGGCGGGTACGCAGAATATTGTGTCGCGCCAATTCAGCAATGTTTGCCTGTGCCTGTGGGTTTGTCTTTGCTTGAGGCGGCCTCTTTGCCGGAGACTTATTTTACTGTCTGGAGCAATATTTTTGATCGTGCAAAATTGTTGCATGGAGAGACTTTATTAGTGCAGGGTGGGACATCGGGAATAGGCGTTGCTGCCATCCAAATTGCAGCCGCACTTGGTCATCGAGTATTTGCTACTGGCGGATCGGACGATAAGTGTCGAATGACAGAGAGCCTTGGTGCCGAGCGTGGAATTAATTATCGATCCGAGGATTTTGTTGATGTGATTAAGTCTTCCACTAACGGAAAAGGTGTCGACGTAATACTTGATATGGTGGCGGGTGACTATCTGCCGCGTGAGGTGAATTGTTTGGCAGATGATGGTCGTATCGTCGTTATTGCATTGCTTGGCGGGGCTCGTGCTGATCTTGATCTAGCGCAGGTGTTGCGCAGGAGATTGACGATTACTGGGTCGACTCTTAGACCGCGTTCCGTTGCATTTAAGGCTGCGATCGCTGAGCAATTGTATTCGCGCATTTGGCCGCTATTGGAACTAAAGCAAATTAAACCTGTGATTTATCAAATATTTCCGTTGGAGCAGGCCGCATCGGCACATGCGTTAATGGAATCAAGTCAGCATGTTGGAAAGATCATGTTAGAAATTTAGCGATGGTTTTATGCGTATTGCATCCTGATAAGGAAATCCTTAAGGTGTTTTTTCGGCGCTGATCAATGTTGGGGGGAGTCATTTTCTAAGTGAATATACAATATGTCGAATTGCGAATCCTTAAAACTTATCCTTGATTTTCAATAATAAATAACTGAGTTGCAGAAATTGAGTGTGGATCGCATTAATGTTATTTTGTTTGCAGTTTGACCCCTTTAGTCTAGGCGCGATACAATAGAGAGTTAATTAAATTTTAGGTTGCTATGCGACGTACACTAATAGCTGGTAACTGGAAAATGAATGGGGCGCTAGCTGCAAATGAAGCGTTACTCAATGAAATTCTTGCAGGTTTGGGAGCTCAAGAGTGCGATGTTTTAATTTGTCCGCCCCTCGTTTATTTGCCTCAATGCGCTGAAATTATTGCAGGTGAACCTATTCTCTTGGGCGCGCAGGATATCTCTGTGCATGCTTCCGGCGCATATACTGGCGAGGTGTCGGCGGCAATGTTAGCTGATCTCGGATGCGGATATGTCATTCTTGGTCACTCTGAGCGAAGGGCGTACCACCACGAGTCAAATGAATTGGTGGCGCAAAAGACCATGCAAGCTTTGAAGTCTGGGATTTCTCCGATTGTTTGTGTTGGCGAAACCTTGGAGCAGCGTGAGTCGGGGCAAACTAATGCTATCGTGGTCGCACAGTTGCAGGCGGTAATGGATCTTCTTGATGACGGTGCTTTGGTGAAAATTGTGATTGCCTATGAGCCTGTTTGGGCTATAGGGACTGGAAAGACTGCGACGCCGCAAATCGCGCAAGATGTGCATGCAGTATTGCGTGCGCAGCTGATGAATAGAGGTGAGGCGGTAGCTCGGAGGATTCAAATTTTGTACGGCGGAAGCATGAAGCCGGATAATGCAAGAGAGTTGTTGGCGATGGAAGATATTGATGGCGGCTTGATTGGTGGGGCTGCTTTAAAAGCGTCAGACTTCTTGGCTATAATCAATGCGGTGTAAATGTGAATTGTTTTGATGATTTTTAGTGATTAATTTAAATAGGTGTTTTGAATGCAAAATTTTTTTACAGCAGTAGTGGTAGTTCAAGTTTTGTCGGCGCTGGTAATTATCGGTCTGGTTCTTTTGCAGCATGGTAAGGGGGCTGATATGGGTGCTTCTTTTGGTTCGGGAGCCTCTGGTAGTTTGTTCGGCGCAACGGGCTCATCCAATTTTCTCTCAAAGTCAACTGGCGTCGCTGCTTCCATTTTTTTTGCGGCGACACTCGCCTTGGCATATATAAGTAGTAATCGGACTGTTTCGACTGGTGTGATGGATAATTTATCTGCAACGAAGCTTGCGCCGGTAAGTGTATCTTCAGCGGTTTCTGTTGCAGCATCTGCAAGTGCAACTGGTCAGGCAAGTCAAATTCCTAAATAAGTTTTTTGCACCGCAAAAAAATATTGAATTTCCGCAATTGTGCGTTGAAGAATTGAGGCGAACGGAGTAAAATGTTGTGCTTGTGCCGACGTGGTGAAATTGGTAGACACGCTATCTTGAGGGGGTAGTGGCGAAAGCTGTACGAGTTCGAGTCTCGTCGTCGGCACCAATAAAAAATGCTTGATTTCTTGTTGGGCTCAATCAATTAATTTTCATGTTTAATTTTTTGATTTTGCGCAGAAATCATGTGCGTGTTAAATTAACGTGACTTTTGGATGCAGGGAATCTATCGTGAATCTCGAAAATTATTTCCCTGTTCTTCTCTTCATTCTGGTCGGAATAGCGGTGGGGGTTTTGCCGCAAATTTTGGGTCGCGTTCTCGGCCCATATAAACCTGACAGTCAAAAAACATCTCCATATGAATGTGGCTTCGAGGCATTTGAAGATGCGCGCATGAAGTTTGACGTGCGCTACTATCTTGTCGCTATTTTGTTTATTCTGTTCGATCTCGAAACTGCTTTCTTTTTTCCTTGGGCGGTCTCTATGCGGGATTTGGGTTTGTCTGGGTTTTTGATTATGCTAGGTTTTATTTTGGAATTTGCGGTAGGATTTTGGTATATCTGGAAAAAAGGTGCACTGGATTGGGAGTGATGGATTATGGCAATTGATGGCATATTGAACGAGGGATTTGTCACTACTACGGCAGATCAGTTGATTAATTGGGCTCGTACTGGTTCGTTGTGGCCGATGAGTTTTGGTTTGGCTTGTTGCGCAGTTGAGATGATGCACGCTGGTTGCTCGCGGTACGATCTTGACCGTTTTGGTGCCGGCGTATTTCGGCCGTCGCCTCGACATTCTGATGTGATGATCGTAGCTGGAACTTTATGCAATAAAATGGCGCCAGCTTTGCGTAAGGTCTATGATCAGATGGCTGAGCCGCGCTCCGTAATTTCTATGGGTTCTTGCGCTAATGGCGGTGGCTACTATCACTATTCTTACTCTGTAGTGCGTGGATGTGATCGCATTGTTCCAGTTGATATTTATGTGCCTGGATGTCCTCCGACCGCTGAGGCGCTTATCTACGGTGTAATTCAACTGCAAAACAAAATTAAACGTACCAATACGATCGCGCGCTGATCAGGTGAGTTAATGGCGAATCTGGATATGATGACAAAATTAGAAAAACTAGAAACGGCAGTGAGGGATGTTGTGGGTGATCGTATTTTGCAATCATCTGTGGCGTTTGGTGAGCTGACTGTTTTGGTTGCCCCTGCTGAATATTTGCAGGTGATGCGTGACTTGCGTGACCATGCTTCTACGTGCTTTGATGAATTGATCGACTTGTGTGGAGTAGATTATTCGGTGTACGGTGATGGAACTTGGATTGGTTCACGGTTTGCCGTTGTTTCTCATCTTTTGTCTGTGGCGCTTAATTGGCGTTTGCGTGTTCGTACCTTTGTGGCAGATGATGATATGCCAATTGTTCAATCTGTCGTTGATGTTTGGGTGTCGGCAAATTGGTATGAGCGCGAAGCTTTTGATTTGTTCGGTATTTTGTTTGAAGGTCACAATGACCTGCGTCGAATATTGACCGATTACGGATTTATTGGTCATCCTTTTCGCAAGGATTTCCCTATGACTGGTTATGTCGAAATGCGCTATGACGCTGATCAGAAGCGTGTTGTGTATCAACCAGTTACAATCGAGGCGCGTGAGAATACGCCACGCGTGATCCGTGAAGAAAGTTACGGTGCGAAATAATGGCTGAGATAAAAAATTACACTTTAAACTTTGGTCCGCAACATCCTGCTGCTCATGGCGTACTGCGCCTTGTTTTAGAGCTCGATGGTGAGGTAATTCAGCGTGCCGATCCTCACATTGGTTTGTTGCATCGAGCTACCGAAAAACTTGCGGAACAAAAAACCTATTTGCAATCAGTTCCCTACATGGATAGGCTTGATTACGTCTCGATGATGAGCAATGAGCATGCTTATGTGATGGTAATTGAAAAAATGCTTGGTCTGGAAGTGCCGATGCGAGCGCAATATATTCGCGTCATGTTTGATGAAATCACTCGCCTCTTGAATCATTTGATGTGGATTGGCGCGCATGCATTGGACGTTGGTGCCATGGCATTGATACTTTATGCCTTCCGCGAACGCGAAGATTTGATGGATTGTTACGAGGCAGTTTCTGGTGCACGTATGCACGCCGCCTATTATCGCCCAGGTGGCGTTTATCGTGATTTGCCAGAAGAGATGCCAAAGCATAAAGCATCGAAGCTGCGAAATGAAAAAGCGATGCGTTTGTTGAATGAGAATCGTCAGGGATCTCTGTTAGATTTCATTGAAGACTTTACCAATAGATTTCCGACTTACGTGGATGAGTATGAGACTCTGCTGACCGATAATCGTATCTGGAAGCAGCGTCTTGTTGGTGTTGGAGTGGTATCGCCTGACCGTGCGAAGGCAATGGGTTTTACCGGTCCAATGTTGCGTGGTTCTGGTGTTGAGTGGGATCTCCGCAAAAAACAACCGTATGAAGTTTATGATTTGTTAGATTTCGATATTCCTGTTGGTGTTAATGGGGATAGTTATGATCGTTACTTGGTTCGTATAGAAGAGATGCGCCAGTCCAATCGAATTATTAAACAGTGTGTAGAGTGGCTGCGAAATAATCCCGGTCCGGTTATTACTAGCAACCTGAAGATTGCGCCACCAAGTCGTGTCAATATGAAGTCGAATATGGAAGAGTTGATCCATCATTTCAAATTGTTTTCTGAAGGCTTTCATGTTCCGGCAGGTGAAGCGTATGCTGCAGTCGAACATCCTAAGGGTGAATTTGGTATTTATATGCTTTCCGATGGGGCAAACAAGCCTTATCGTATGAAAATACGGGCACCAGGATATGCGCATCTACAAGGATTGAACGAGATGGTAAAAGGGCACATGCTTGCCGATGCGGTCACTATCATCGGTACGCAGGATATTGTGTTTGGCGAAATTGATAGATGACCCCGTGCTGATTACGTGGTGATATTTGAGGCAAAATTGATGGTCTTATCAGAGCAAGTAATAAAAAAAATTGATCGTGAATTGGCAAAATTTCCTGCCGATCAAAGGCAATCTGCTGTCATGGCTGCGCTTGCGATAGCGCAGGATGAAACGGGTTGGTTGCCGCCTGAAGTAATGCAAGCTATTGCTGATTACATTGGCATGCCGGCAGTAGCGGTGCAAGAAGTTGCTACCTTTTACAATATGTACAACACCAGGCCTGTCGGTAAATTCAAGATTTCGGTCTGCACTAACTTACCTTGTGCACTGTCTGGTGGGGAGCGTGCAGCGCACCATTTGAAATCTACACTAGGTCTGGATTACAAAGAAACTAGCGCCGACGGAATGTTCACTTTAGTTGAAGGCGAATGTATGGGCGCTTGTGGTGATGCTCCTGTTTTGTTGGTCAACAATAAGCGCATGTGTAGCCTGATGTCGCACGACAAAATTGATGCGTTGGTGGCTGAATTAACCGAGGCGAGGAAATAATGACGAGTCTGCACAATCGGCATATCAAACCTCTGATATTGGCCGGGCTAGATGGAAAAAATTGGCATCTGCATGATTACGTTGCACGCGGTGGTTATCAGTCACTTAAACGTATCCTGGATGAAAAAATTACTCCGGAACAAGTCATTGCTGAATTAAAAGCCTCTTCACTACGCGGTCGTGGTGGTGCCGGTTTTCCTACCGGGTTGAAGTGGAGCTTTATGCCACGTCAGTATCCAGGTCAAAAATATTTAGTCTGCAATACCGACGAAGGCGAGCCTGGTACATTTAAAGATAGAGATATCATTCGTTATAACCCGCATTCCCTTATTGAAGGTATGGCGATTGGTGCATACGCAATGGGAATTACGGTAGGTTATAACTATATTCATGGTGAGATTTTCGCCGACTACGATAGATTCGAAGAAGCACTCGAAGAAGCACGCGCTGCGGGTATGCTGGGCGACAAAATACATGGTTCCGAGTTTAATTTTCAGTTGCACGCCTTCCACGGTTACGGCGCTTACATTTGTGGCGAAGAAACTGCTTTGTTAGAGTCTATCGAAGGCAAAAAAGGACAGCCACGCTTCAAGCCGCCTTTTCCGGCGAGTTTTGGTTTGTATGGTAAGCCAACTACGATTAATAACACCGAGACTTTTGCAGCGGTGCCGTTTGTATTTGCGATGGGTGGCGAAAAATACGCCGGCTTAGGCAAGCCAAATAATGGCGGTACCAAGATTTTTTCTGTGTCGGGTGATGTGGCACTGCCTGGTAATTACGAAGTGCCGATGGGTACGCCATTTGCGACATTACTGGAATTGGCTGGCGGTATGCGCGATGGTAAAAAACTCAAAGCAGTGATACCTGGCGGTTCTTCTATGCCAGTCTTGACGGCTGACGTGATGATGGCCACTGATATGGATTACGATTCAATTGCTAAGGCTGGTTCTATGCTTGG
>JACMRF010000053.1 GCA_014376575.1 Undibacterium sp. | reverse complement strand
CATAAGCGACAAGTTGGTACAAGCTGGCGTGTGGATGAAACCTATATTAAGGTCAAAGGTGTGTGTAAATATCTGTATCGCGCAGTCGGTAAAGAAGGTAAGACAATTGACTTTCTATTTACAGCAAAGCGTAATAAGGCAGCGGCCATGCGCTTCTTCGACAAGGCCATGGAGGCTAACGGCATTCCAGAAAAAGTCACGATGGACAAGAGCGGAGCAAACAAAGCAGCGATGGACGGATCGATGCTCATTCGCCAGTTGAAATACCTCAACAACATCGTCGAACAAGACCACCGCGCAGTGAAACGAATAACAAAACTAATGCTCGGATTCAAATCAGTTCACGCGGCGAAAAGCAGCCTGACTGGTATCGATTTAATGCACATGATTCGCAAAGGCCAGCTGATGTTTGGTGGCACGGAAGAGATGTCTTTTGCCGACCAGTTTTATGCTTTAGCAGGACAAATCCGTTCAGTTTGAGAACGAATGAGATCCCAGTAATAAGTTTGATTTACATTAGCTAACGCTACAGAACCCGCGGGGTTCCCTGCTTGCAAACTTTCTAGGCAGTCATTTTAAACCTTCGAAACAGCACATTTTTCCGGATTTTATTTTTTCGATAGATTGACTTTAATCAACTAGCCTAAATGTTTCATGAATTTTTCAACCGTCGCTAGTTTGCTCCTTGTTCCATCTACTCTGACTGCTCGTTAATTTTCGGACAAAGCTCGCCTAACCCGCAAAAAACAGGGTAAATGTTGATGTGTTTGAGATTATTGAGCTTATTTAGGATGCGCGGGTGATCTATTCTCGCCTGACCTGAGGTAGCCGTTTCAGGAAGAATTGACTATCTCTGAAGGCTTTGGCACGAACAGTCGTTCCGCAAGCGTATGCAGAAGATGTTTTACCGAACAGGCGCTTGGCAGATGTAAGACGGCGCGGGTCTTGCACTGCCGTACCTGTACCGCAATCTTGAATAGTTTTTAGGTGACCGTCGATGGCTGGGCTTGCGAAATTGCCGTATTCTGTAAGCTCTGTGTACGCAATTGCTGGTGCAGGACATACGCGGCAGCGTGTTGTAGCAATTGCATGGCGTTGGCTAAAAACGTCGTGCAAGAAGTGCGGTCAGATGCCAGATCAGGCTTAAGATGCTTGATGAAACTTTCTGTCTGTCCACGTCCGCTATATAGGTCCTCGTATAGCATGCCTACCTCATCGCTGGCCAGAGAGGTCACGATGAGTCGTGGATTCTCGCCCAGCGCCATTACTTCCGCTTTGAGTACCACGCGCCACGCCTGTGGCCAGGAGCCAGCGGCATAACTCAACCCATCAATCACGTGCACTGCTTCCGGCACCACCTCGTTAGTTTGCACCTAGGCTCACAAAGCGCAGGTGCGTTGTTTGGTGCGCTCTGCCAGTGCTTATAGTCTGGCATTGCCAGACAGTCCAAAAATGAAATCGGTGTTGGGCATCTTTGCGATCATCTACATCATTTTCGGTTCGCTGAAGTGGCCGTCGCCGCGCACCAGAATATGCGTCTGTGGAAAGCGCTTGCGGATCAGTGTCAGTACGTGTTGCATGATCATCGCATTCTCGGCACCATTCGGCCGTCTGCCTGGGCGCAAAATGGCTGCGACAAGAGCGTCAGAGCGTCCATCAAGAATCATCAAGGGTAAGAAGCAAGTGCTCTGGTAAAAGTGGTTATAAAACGCAAGCGGTTGCTGTCCATACGCCGCATCTTCCGATTGATCCAGATCGAGTAAGAGTGTCTTGAGTGGCGTGGCAAAGCTGACGATAAACTGTTCGACCAGTGCCTGACTAACACGATAAATATCTTTGCTACTGACCGCGTGTTAAAAGCGAGAAATGGTAGATGCCGAGGCTAGCGAACTTGCTTCATCAAACGGCAAACGACCCACGCCGAGACGAAACATCGGGTCATGGCGCAAGCTATTGGCATCATTACTGTCTTCGTAGCCGCACCCAATTTGGATAATGCGTTGCGGGAGAATGTCTCGGTAAGTATGGGTGATATAGCTGGCGTGTCTGGAGTCGACCAGCGCTGCGGTGAGTCGCTGCGTCAATCCGATCTGGCGATCAACTCCGCTGAGCAATAACAGGCCAAGATCGGAGGATAAACCACCACCTGCAAAATCAGCGCGTATTGTGTGGCCGGGAATGAAGGCAAATCGAAGTTATTCTAAAGTAGAATTCAAGCTAGCAAGGTTCCGTTCGACTTGATGAGTGCGTTTTTAGATAGCTCTCATTTTATCAAGCACTTACGGTTATCCTTGCCTTTTTTATGTAATATTCGGGCAAGGTGGGTCTCTATGATGAGAATCAAAGGCACTTTTTTTAATCAGGAAATTGATATAGCTTATAAGCCACTTAGCTTGTAATTACCACCTACTTTGCCAAAGCCAAGGATGTCTCATCCCAACGCGTTGTATATATTGGTGACTTCTTCTCTGCACGCGTGCACCAGTACTTTGCATGCCATATGAAGCGATACTGAATGAATTTGTCCCTGCCGGCGTACCGAGATCAAACACGAACCGAATTATCAGGGAAATTTGTTTGTGTCCATTCCGGAAGATCAAGCGCTTACGGAAGACATCAACGCGATTGCAATGCAGGCATATACTGTAATCAATGTAATCATTGAGGGAGGTTCATCATGGCTACTAATTTAATCGTGAAAAATGTGGATGAGGATCTTGCTTTGGCGCTCAAGCAACTCGCAGCTTCCCATGGGCGAAGTGCGGAAGCAGAACATCTGGAAATTTTAAGGTAAGCTCTGGCGCGCCCTAAACGACGTTCCATCGTTGAGGTGCTAACGAGCATGCCCAACGTGGGTGAAGATGCCGATTTTAATTGCCGTAACGCCTAAAGATTACCATGTACTTAATTGATACCCATGTTATCAGCGAATCTCGCAAGGGCAAAAAGGCCAATCGTGGTGTGCAAGCATTTTGGACATCCGTCGATCCTGCGTCTGTGTATTTTTCGGTACAAACCATTGGCGAATTAAGATGCGGTATTGAACGCCTAATCAATCGAGGTGATGAAGCATAAGCGAGAAACCTGGAGCGCTGGCTCAATCTCGTCATCGCAGAATATGGCGATCGTATACTCGCATTTGATGAAGATTATGCCCAAGTGTGGGGAGAGTTAATGGCACTTCAAAACCAGAATGCCATTGTTAAGCAAATCGCAGCGATAGGATTAATTCATGGTCTAACTGCCGTGACACGCAACGTCAAAGATTTTGAAAGTACCGGCGTGCAGACACTCAATCCTTTTTTGTAGCACGTGAGTTAGGTAAAAATAAAACATTCGTAATATTTTCTTAACTTTCAGAGAATCTCGCATAATCACATAAAAAATCCATCGTCATACGCAACACTATATATCTTCCAATCTTTAGCGACCTGCCTTGCACACTCCTGTCCGCAGTCTAATAATTCTTTTTCCCAATTCGACCGCCGTGCAAACGCGATTAATTCATCCGCAATCGCAGAACCATCTCGACCTGAACTCCTCAGTTGTGCCGATGCGAGTATGTTTCCCATGGTTTGAATTACCTTATTAAGTTCGCTAAACGAACTGATTGAATGATCTAGAACAACTCGATCCTCGGTAGGTTGCAATCCTCTCAAAATATATGATCGTTTTCCGATTTCAATTGGCTGAAGAAATGCCATCGAAACCGCTTGCATTCGACGCTGCAGATTGACTATTCGATGCGCTTCGCTTTGCCAATTAGGCTGCGTCACGTGAAGATAAGGAATCAAAGATGATGGAGTGGCCTGTTTTAAATCCAACAAATAATTCCCATTTGGTCCACCTTTTCCATTGACCAAAATAATGTAACGTTCGATGCCAAGACTGCCGTTGCCGGCAACACGCCTAGCAATATCAATTGGTTGAAAAAAATCCGGATTAATCTGTTTTATTGAAAATTTCTCAAAAAAAACTTCCACTTTTTTTCTCTGCCTAGAACTAACTGGAAGGGCTTTCTTCCCGTCTAAGCGAATACGCCTTTCGTCGCCCTTAAAGATAGTACGATGATCCAAAAAATCGCCTCTTTGACGCTGCCTGAGACTATTTAATAAGTTCCTAATCAAACCGTTTGAAGTTTCTCTTTCTATCCAATGGCTTTTACCACTTTTTAAAATAGTCTTATATGAATCAAGGAAACTGATAGCGAGTTCTTTTGCGGCACTTCCTGTGAGTCCAATATTTTTTGCGCCAACTAAAATACTGGCAATAAATCTGACTAAATCCCATGTTAATGGCGCTAAGACAGCCTCATCAAAATCATTGAGATCAAAATACACTAATCGATTGTCACCTTTATAACTGCCAAAATTTTCCAGATGCAAATCACCAACACACCAACTGAATGGCGCGGAAGTAAATAACTCACTTTGCGGCAGACGTTCGTAAAAAAGATGACAAGTTGCCCGAAGAAATATAAAAGGATTCACACGCATATTTCGATATTTCATCATTAACCGCTCTTTTT
This sequence comes from Undibacterium sp., assembly GCA_014376575.1. The sequence continues at coordinate 41,710 of JACMRF010000053.1, read as the reverse complement.
CGCGATTCTGATTGAATGAAAGTATTTCTGAGCAAACATCTATCATTGAGCACCACCGTTAAATTTAAAATTGACAAGATGTTTTGAACGAATATTAGGTATATTCCTAGTGCATCATTTTTGCTTATCCCGTCACTCAGACAAGGCTGAAAATTGAAAACTGTCTCTTAGCTTTGCATGGTCGCATGCACACTTCGCCCCGTCGCTAATCAGCATTAAAATTACTGTCTATTTTCAAAAAAGCATAGTCTCCATTAAGTTTGTTGCTGTTTGGTCTATCAGGGAAAAGCAGAAATGGCGGTGACAATGCCTATTCCCGCAGAGCTGACCATTTCATAGTTACTGATGAAACGGCGTTCACGTTGGAATACTTGCACCGACAAATTATTACAATAATTCCATACCTGACAGCCTCCGAGCTATTCATCTCCGCCCTGAAGAACCGAGCTTTCCGCTCAAGTCCGGTAAATCGTTCATAGCTACTACATTCAGAACATACAATCCGTTACAAGTGACTTGTCATCTACATTTCAATTTACTACGTTATTGCTCTTAACAGGTGACTTACCTGCTTTTATCAACGACTTCCAATTGGACAAAAAATGAAATCAAAGTTACTTCTTACTGCATTGATCGCTGCATTCTCGCTCCCGGTTTTTGCCCAATCATCGACACCTCAAGCCACTCCTGTAGATAAGGTCAAGGCCGATAACAAAGAAATACGACAAGATAATCGCGGTATCAGGCACGACAAGAAAAATATTGCTAAAGATAACGTGGAAATCAGTAAAGATCGTCAGGCTCGCAATGCAGATCAGCGTGCTGAGAATAAAGATGTCAAAAAAGGCGATTTAGTCGATGCTCAAAAAGAAGAAAAGAAACGTGCTCATGAACAACGGGAAATCAATCATGAGAAACGTGATCTAAAATCAGATAAAAAAGATTTACACTCCGATCGTAAAGACCGTAATCAAGACGTAAAACAGCGTAATGCTGACGCAAGCGCAATCAAATAATTGATGGCCTAGATAAATCACCTGCGGCATCGTAGGTGGTTTACATCTCAATTCTTGATGACGAATCAGCTCTTAATATGAGATATTTGCATGATAGAAAGCTAAGCGGAGTGTTCACTTAAAATGAGACAATAGTCATAGAATAAATTAAAAGAGTAGCAATCATGGCGTGGAAAAATATCAAACAATGTAGTCTGGGTAATGCCTTAATCGTGGAGCACAAAGCGCTCACCAAACTCGATGATGTGCAAAGCCCTGCTATTACAGTCGTGGTACACGCTCTCTGATAAGCAACTAGAAAAACAACTGACACGGGATTGATTGTTTCGTCGATTTGTTGACTTAGATATAGTTGAATTTCATCGTTTCAGCCAGGTAAAAATCAATGAGTGCCAATAGCTGGGCATCAACAATCGCACGTGGTCAGGGGTGAAATTTCTATTGTCCTGGGTTCTAGCCCGATAGCTCAACCCGCCGAATATGCAAAAAAATGGGCTACAAATGAATACTTGTAACCCATTTTTTGTATCCCTAGCCTGCATCGTGGAGCAATCAATTTTCGAGGCGACGCAATGAGGCAGGAGGGTTAAATTTTTACCTACCGCCACGCGCTAATCATGCTGGTCCAGTGCGCGATTCAGGCTAAGCGCCGCAAGGGAACATGCTGCACCCGAGAACAGATAGATACCCACGTAGACCAGCCCAAAATGTGCCGACAGGTAGAGCGCCACTAGCGGTGCAAAACCAGCACCTACTAACCAAGCAAGATCAGATGTCAGGGCTGCGCCAGTGTACCTGTATTTTGCCGGAAGATTAGCGGTGACTGCCCCGGCGGCTTGTCCGTACGACAATCCGAGTAAGCTAAAGCCGGCGAGCACGAAGATGTTTTGACCGAGCTCGCCGCCATTCATTAGTTGTGGTACGAAGGCACTAAATACAGCAATCAGGCAGGCCAGGACGGCTAATGTCGTGCGCCTGCCAACGCGATCGGCGATCAGGCCAGAAGCCACCATTCCTGCCGCAGCAAGAACCGCGCCGAACATCTGCAATAATAAAAAGGCACTCATCGAGCGGTTTGAGTAAAGACTCATCCATGACAAGGGGAACACCGTTACGACATGGAACAAGGCGTAGCTTGCCAGCGCAGCCAGAGCGCCGATGAGCAAGTTGCGTTTTTGAGAGCTCAGCAAATCACCTATTGGCACCGGCTGCAATTCACGTTCTTCAAGCAGACGGGCATAGTCACCGGTTGCAATCAGGCGTAAGCGTGCGAACAGCGCCACCACATTTATAGCAAAGGCCGCATAAAACGGATAACGCCAACCCCAGTCGAGAAAGTCGCTACTGGCCAACGTGGAAAGTAGATACCAAAACAGGCCCGCTGCAACAAAAAACCCTAGCGGAGCACCCAACTGACCGAGCATGGCATACCAGCCGCGTCGTTCTGCTGGCGCGTTGAGCGCGAGCAGTGAGGGCAGACCATCCCATGAGCCACCAAGCGCCATACCCTGACCGATGCGCAAAAGGGCCAGCAAGACGATAGACGTAGAGCCAAGCTGCGCATAGCTTGGCAAAAAAGCAATACCCGCCGTTGAGATACCGAGCAAAAACAGGGCGGCAGTCAATTTTACCTCGCGGCCAAAGCGGCGCTGGATCTCCATGGACAGAACGGTCCCGAAAGGACGGGCGATAAAGGCAAGGGAAAAAACGGCAAAGGCGTAGAGAGTTCCTTCCAGCCTTTGTTCAAAAGGAAAAAAAACCGACGGGAAAACTAGTACCGAGGCGATCGCAAAGACAAAAAAATCAAAATATTCTGAAGCCCGGCCGATAACGACACCAACGGCTATTTCACTGGGTTCGATTTTTTCATGGTCGGCTCCGACGCGGTGGATGGCGCTGAGGTCGGGGAGTGGAACGGCGGCTATGTGGTTTTTTTCGTCGTGAATGTTTATGCTGATCATCATCATCACCTTGTGAATGTGTCTCTTTACTGCTCTCTTTAACAGACTCTATAACAGTCTATTGGTGCGTCCTTAGCTCGGTTTTTTCTATGTCTGCCATATTCCTTTCAGATGTGCTCGTATCGGGTTCGGTTTTAACCGATTGTCGCGCCCTATTTTTCACTAATAAAGGACTCGACTCCAGCCCAACATCTATGGTATTTTTTCGCGCTATTTGCCGACATATTCACTCTGTGAATAACCGCTATTTCCGCTACTAGGGTGAGACAAAATGTCCAATATCCAAGAAGATAAGCCCGCTGTAGAGTTCAGGCTCACCAATGACCAAATAGCGTGTGCATCATATGATAACCGTCCTTCATCGTCGTCAATCTCTCTTCTTACCGCTGATTTCACTTTTGTTAATGTTAACTGGGTGCAATCTGGAAGTCATGAATCCTTCCGGCGATATCGCCGTGCAGCAAAGCCATCTTATTCTAATTGCTACCGGATTAATGTTGCTGATCATTATTCCCGTCATTGCCCTTATTATTATATTCGCATGGCGCTATCGGAAAAGCAATGTAGCTGCTATTTACACTCCGGACTGGGACCATTCAACCAAGCTTGAGCTAGTCATCTGGGGGGCACCACTTCTCATTATTATTGCGCTTGGCCTTATCACTTGGATCAGCACCCACGTACTTGACCCTTACCGGCCTTTGCAACGGCTCGACGCTAACCGGCCGATTGCCGCCAATACCAAACCGCTTATCGTACAAGTTGTGGCGCTGGACTGGAAATGGCTGTTTATCTACCCGGAGCAAGGTATTGCTACGATCAATGAGTTGGTGACGCCAGTCGATGTGCCGGTCCGTTTCAAGATTACCGCCTCAACGGTCATGAATTCGTTTTACATTCCGGCACTGGCGGGGCAAATTTATGCCATGCCGGGTATGGTGACGACGCTCAATGCAGTCCTCAACAAACCAGGTCAGTTCACTGGCTTCTCTGCTAATTACAGTGGTGCAGGTTTCTCTGACATGCGCTTCAAATACTATGGCAAAAGCACCGGAGACTTTGACAAATGGGTCGAGGCAACCAAGGCTGGTGGCGGCAAGCTCGATAGGGCAAATTATCTAGAACTGGAAAAGCCCAGTGAACGCGCCCCGGTAAAGCGTTACGGCTCTGTTGCGTCCGACCTGTATGACGCCATCGTCAACCGCTGCGTGGATATGAACGACAAATGCATTAACCAGATTATGGCCGATGACGCCATGCGCACGACACTCAAAGCCGCTAGCGTATCGCTGAAAGCAACGCCGGAAACGCGTCTGTTCGCACTCGCTCAAGCCGATATTTGTACCGCGCCCCTTACTTCTACAAAGGTAAATTATGTTAGACCATATTGAACTGACCAAGCTCATTTTCGGTCGCCTGAGCTGGGATGCTATCCCGTTGCACGAACCGATATTACTGGCGACCTTTATTATGGTAGGGGGTGGTGGACTGGCAGTATTCGCCGCGCTGACCTACTTCCGGCTCTGGGGACCTCTCTGGCGCGATTGGGTTACTAGTATCGATCATAAAAAAATCGGCATTATGTATATGGTTTTTGGTTTGATCATGTTGTTGCGCGGCTTTACCGACGCTCTGATGATGCGAGCCCAGCAGGCGTTTGCTTTTGGTGAATCTGCCGGATTCCTGCCGGCACACCACTACGACCAAATCTTTACTGCGCATGGCGTGATTATGATTTTTTTCGTCGCGATGCCACTGGTCACAGGCTTGATGAACTATGTCATTCCGCTGCAGATCGGCGCGCGCGACGTGGCGTTTCCTTTTCTGAATAATTTCAGTTTCTGGATGACCGCATTCGGTGGTGGTCTCACCATGGCATCTCTGTTTGTCGGTGAATTCGCCCGCACCGGCTGGCTCGCCTATCCACCGCTGTCAGGCATACTTGCCAGCCCGGATGTGGGGGTGGACTATTACATATGGTCATTACAGATTGCCGGCGTCGGTACCTTACTTTCAGGGATTAACCTCATCGCCACCATCGTCAAAATGCGTGCGCCTGGCATGACGATGATGAAAATGCCGATTTTTACCTGGACCGCGCTGTGCACCAACGTTCTGATCGTGGCGGCTTTTCCGGTGCTGGCTGGTGTGCTTGGCATGTTGTCACTGGACCGCATGGCGGCAACGCATTTTTTCACCAGCGACATGGGTGGTAACGCGATGATGTATGTCAACCTGATCTGGATCTGGGGCCATCCCGAGGTGTATATCCTGATCTTGCCTGCTTTTGGTATTTTCTCTGAAGTGGTATCGACTTTTTCCAGCAAACGTATTTTTGGCTACACCTCGATGGTCTACGCCACCGTCGTGATCACCATCTTGTCGTATGTGGTCTGGCTACATCACTTCTTCACCATGGGTTCGGGTGCCAGCGTCAATGCGTTCTTTGGTATCACGACGATGATCATCTCGATCCCGACTGGTGCCAAGATCTTTAACTGGCTATTTACCATGTACCGTGGCCGCATTCGTTTCGAATTGCCGATGATGTGGACCATCGCTTTCATGATTACTTTTGTCATCGGCGGGATGACTGGCGTATTGCTGGCAGTGCCATCTGCCGACTTTGTCTTGCACAACAGCTTGTTTCTGATTGCTCACTTCCATAACGTCATCATCGGCGGTGTGCTGTTTGGCCTGTTTGCCGGAATTAATTATTGGTTTCCGAAAGCCTTTGGCTACAAGCTTGACGATTATTGGGGCAAATGGTCGTTCTGGTGCTGGACCATCGGCTTCTATCTCGCGTTCATGCCGCTGTATGTACTTGGCCTGATGGGTGTGACCCGCCGCATGAGCCATTTTGAAGATCCGTCGCTGCAGATCTGGTTCCAGATCGCCGCGCTCGGTGCACTGCTGATTTTTATCGGGATTATTGCGATGCTGATCCAGTTTTTTGTCAGTTATGTCCGGCGTGATGCCTTGCGTGACGTCAGCGGTGATCCATGGGATGGCCGTACGCTGGAATGGTCAACTTCTTCACCACCACCAGATTACAACTTCGCCTTCACACCACGGGTGTATGACAACGATGCATGGACTGACATGAAGAAAAATAATTATGAACGGCCACGGCAGGGTTTTCAGGCGATTCACATGCCGAAAAATACCAGTGCCGGTTTCCTGATTGCCTTGCTGAGCGCCGCTTGCGGCTTCGCGCTGATCTGGCAGATGTGGCTGGTGGCCGGACTGAGTTTTGCGCTGATGCTGGCGACGATCATTTACCATACTTTTAACTATCAACGCGACTACTACATCCCAGCCGAAGAGGTCACCGGGATAGAAAATGCGCGCTCACTTTTGATGGATAGCCATGTCTGATCATTCTGCAATGACTGCTTCTCTGGCCGGCACCGGCAACATTGACCAGAGTTCTCGTTACTACGTACTAGAACACCATCCGGAAAACGGCACGTTGCTTGGCTTCTGGCTGTACCTAATGAGTGACTGCCTGATATTTGCCTGCCTGTTTGCTACCTACTCCGTGCTGGGAAGAAATTATGCCGGCGGACCATCGGGAGCCGATCTATTTGATTTGCCGCTGGTGGCGCTTAATACCTCGCTGTTGCTGCTATCGTCAATCACATATGGCTTTGCGATGTTGCAGATGCAAAGCAAGAAACTGCGTGGCACCCTGATATGGCTGGGTCTGACCGGCGTGCTTGGCGCAGCGTTCATTGGTCTTGAACTGTATGAATTCATTCATCTCATTAGCGAGGGTGCTGGGCCACAGCGCAGCGGTTTTCTCACGGCGTTCTTTGCGCTGGTCGGCACCCACGGCCTGCACGTCAGCTTCGGTATTATCTGGCTGGTGACGCTGATGGTGCAGTTAGGCAAACACGGCTTGACGCCTGAAAACGGGCGGCGCCTGATGTGCCTGTCCATGTTCTGGCACTTTCTGGACGTGGTCTGGATTGGTGTCTTCACCTTTGTTTATCTGATGGGAGTGTTGCCATGAGTACGCATACAATTATTTCGCCGGAACCACCGGCGTCCGCTCACGGCCAAGATGATCATCACGATGAATCGCAGCTTCATGCGGATCACGGCAGCCTCAAAAGCTACATGACCGGCTTTGTGCTGGCGGTCATCCTGACGGCAATACCTTTCGCGCTAGTGATGGGCAAGTTCTTTGAGAAGTCAAGTACTGCCGCCCTTGTCTTGCTTGCTTTCGCTGCCGTGCAGATTGTGGTTCACATGATTTACTTCCTGCACATGAACACCCGCTCGGAAGGTGGCTGGACCATGCTGGCGCTGATCTTTACCGTGATGCTGCTGGTGATCATGCTCAGCGGCTCGATTTGGGTCATGTATCACCTCGATAAAAACATGATGCCAGGTATGATGCCAGAAACCATGTCCGGTGCCATGTCAGACGCGTTGCCGGGAACCACGCAGGGCAAAATCTCGCCGGCTTTGTCTGGCCAGGCACCGGCTCAAATCCCCGGTGCAATGCCGGGTGCAATGCGCAACGACATGCCATGACAGCGACGTCACGCGACATAACTGCCGCCGAAACTGACGGGGTCGTTGCTTCAACACAGACTAAACAACGTTCACGTGGAACGTGGCTATTTTTTGTTGTATCCGCAGGATTGGTGGTGATCGGTTTTCTGGCTCTAGGCGTGTGGCAGGTTCAGCGTCTAGCCTGGAAAACGGCCTTGATCGCCCGTGTCGATGCGCGAGTTCATCGCTTACCGGTTAGCGCGCCGGAAACTGCCCGCTGGTCTCAGGTTAGCGCAGAAACAGATGCTTACAGCCATGTGAAGGTTAAGGGGTTTTTTCTCGATAAGCTAACGACCAGGGTGCAGGCGGTGACAGAGTCAGGAGCAGGATCTTGGCTGCTCACACCACTTTGTCGTACCGATGGTAGTATCGTACTAATCAATCGTGGCTTTATTGCAGCGGGACCGCAAGCCCTTGGCGATGTAGCAGCGATGGTGCCGGTTTCAGCTCATGTTAATGCTTGTACGAGCGTAAAAACCGACGATACGGTAATACGAGAGGTAACTGGGCTGCTACGGATAAATGAAGCTGGCGGTGCTTTTTTGAGGAACAACAATGCGTTAACTAATCGTTGGTACTCGCGTGATGTATTAGCAATTGCGGCAGCACGCGGCTTGCCAGTGGTCGCACCCTATTTTATTGATGCCGATGCCGGACAGGAAACTATATTGGCAGCGCCTTCGGGTCGCCCGGTAAGTGGCCTGACGGTGATTGTCTTTCATAATAGTCATCTGGTGTACGCCTTCACTTGGTTTGCGCTGGCATTCATGGCTATGGGGGGATTTTATTGGGTTGTCCGCGAGGAGCGCCACGCACGTTAACTTTGCCCTCGATACCATCATGCTTGATTAATGCAGTGAATGAATTGACGTAGATCAGATAAGAGCAAAAATAACCAGAGCAACGGCAAAAAATTACCATTTCAATATAAAAAATAGAGACAGGTTATGAACCCGGGCATTGAGGACAAGACGGATGTTTAGCCAAAATGAAGTTCCTTCTGACCACGCCGCTCTGAAACAGGTAACGGCCGGGAAGAATAACGTAGAGTATGCCGCGGGCCACCACAATATGGCACAGCTAATCCAGTTGCGCTGGATTGCTGTGGTCGGACAAATCAGTACCATCGCCGGCGTAACAATTTATTTTGATGTCAGTCTTCCGTTGCCGGCCATGATCAACGTATTGATCTGCCTGATCGCCTTCAACATTGCCAGCGAGCTGCGCTGGCACGAGATACGTGCCGTGTCAAACGGGGAATTGTTGCTGGCGTTACTGGTTGATGTCGCCAGCCTGACGGCGCAGCTATACCTGAGCGGTGGAATAATGAATCCCTTCGTCTTTTTGTACCTGCTACAGGTAATTTTAAGTGCCGTGTTGCTTAAAGCCTGGTCAACCTGGACTGTTGTCGCCATCACCAGTGCCTGCCTTGCCGGTCTGGCGCTCTTCTCCACGCCGCTGGCACTGCCACCTGATCACGGCAAGGATATTTCTAGCCTGTACGTGCAGGGCACACTGATTTGTTTTGCGCTCAATGCCGCCCTGCTGGTGATTTTTATAACACGCATTGGCCGAAATCTACGTAAAGGCGAAGCTCAATTAGCCCATCTGCGCCAGCGCGCCGCTGAAGAAGAGCACATTATCCGCATGGGTTTGCTGGCATCCGGTGCAGCGCATGAACTGGGCACACCGCTAGCGACGCTGGCAGTGATCCTAGGTGATTGGCGGCACATGCCCCAGTTGCATGACAATGCCGATTTACTTGAAGACATCGTAGAAATGCAAACCCAATTGCAGCGCTGCAAAACCATTGTCAGCGGCATTCTCATGTCGGCTGGAGAAGCGCGTGGTGAATCCTCAGTCAAGACGACGATCAATACGTTTTTAAATGATCTGGTTGCAGAGTGGCAGGCCAGTCGGCCCGTGATCTCATTTACTTTTGACAACAGAGTCTGGCACGACTTACCTGTGGTATTTGATTCAACTCTGAAACAGATGATCTGTAATGTGCTCGACAATGCGCTGGAGGCGTCGCCGCAATGGCTCAGTTTAAAGGCAACGCAAGAAGGAGACGCACTGGTTTTACTCATTACGGATGCTGGCCCTGGTTTTGCGCCGGCCATGCTCAGTCAATTTGGCAAGCCCTACCAATCCAGCAAGGGACGCTCAGGGGGTGGATTGGGATTATTTCTCGTCGTTAATGTGGCGCGCACACTTGGTGGCACTGTGGCGGCAAGCAACCGCAATGAGGGCGGAGCGATGGTGCGGCTGATGCTACCGCTGTCGGCGATTCGTTTTGAGGAGGCTTCGCTCAATGCTCATTGATACGACCATACCAGACGAAGTGACTGGGTCAACACTATCGGGAAAACGATCAAATCCAGCGGACCGCCTGCTACTGATCATCGAAGATGATGCAGCCTTTGCCCGCACCTTGTGCCGTTCGTTCGAGCGCCGCAGCTACAAGGTACTGCTGGCCGAAAATCTAGATCAAGCCGTTGAATTGATGCAACAGCATGCGCCAGCGTTTGCAGTAGTTGATCTTAAGCTCAAGGGTAATTCTTCTGGCCTCACGTGCGTGCAGATGTTGCACAAGTGCGACCCCGCCATGCTCATAGTCGTTCTCACTGGTTTTGCCAGTATTGGCACCGCGGTAGAAGCCATCAAGCTAGGGGCATGTCAATACTTGGCCAAGCCCTCTAACACCGATGATATCGAAGCAGCTTTTGGTCATGTCGCAGGTGGCGCAGCGCTTGAGTTAAGTAACCGCACGACCTCGATAAAGACGCTTGAGTGGGAGCGCATCCATGCCGTCCTGGCTGAGAATGATTTCAATATTTCTGAGGCCGCCCGCCGTATGGGCATGCATCGCCGTACCCTTGCGCGCAAACTTGAAAAACAGCGCATCAAGTAGCTGACGATATAGCGGTTAGCCATTTAGCGGTTTTCAAACAGCCTTTGCTATCTGCCTCACTCATGTCTGCCCAGCCTGTTGTCTGGGCCTTCACAGCCATGAGGCTTCCACTAGTCTGCTCCTAATTTTCGACGCATCAAACGCCACTAAAAATAAGCAAAAAACTTCTTGGAAAATTGTGCAAGCTCTTCTGCAGGAAGACTGTTGATGCCTGCTGCCGCCTGGCGCCCGCCACCGCTGGGAAATAAGTTACAAAATCCACTCGCTGGTTTATTTTTAGGGTCTGCCGCGCGCACACTCACGACATAGCAGCCATCTGTTTTTTGCGTGAGTACAGCAAATGATTTATTACTAGATTGATCTTTCAGTTTGTTCGCAAGCAAGCCCGATATTCGACGCGCCCAAGGCTGGCAAGGAAGGATATAGATAACGGCTTGACTTTGCTCGCAGATAGGTCGGATGTCATCCAACATTGCCATATCAGCGGCATATGAAGTGCGAAGCAAGGAAATATTGGATGAACTAGCAATAAAATCGAACGGGTCTTTGTATTGATGCAGATCCTGATACAACTCCGCAGGCGCGACATTGACATCTTCAATTTGCTCTCCATAGGCGTTGTAGTTCAGTAAAGTGCCAAGTTCGAGTAATTGTTGCGTCTGGCCGTTGCTCAATCCCGCTCGCGCAGCCATGAGATAGCCGGTCTTCATCAAGCCATCACCAAATGCGGCAACATTTGCCCATATCTCGTACTTGTCTTGCAAAAAACGACTCACCAGAATGCTGGTACAAACATCGACCGCATCATCCCAATAAAACGTTAATGCGGAATGAAGAAAAATTTTATCTGCCGTATGGTGATCAAAATAAGACACGAGCGCACCGTTGGCAAGCTGCTGTTTTAATGCGGAGAAATTGGAATCAAGAGAAATATCGAGCACGGTAACCTGATCGCCGCGAACAGAGTGAACGCGCTGCAACAGCTGAACATCGCGTTTAACGCCGGTGATTAACACAGAGTTGCATGGATGAGCTAATCGCAACTGGTGCAAGGCGCAAATGCCATCAGCGTCACCATTAAATACGTCATATACCACGCCCATTTACTGCCTCCAAGAATAACTCACCGTTCAGTAAATTATACTTAGTTGAACCAAATCCTCACCAACAAATCATCGTGAGAACACTGTTCAGCGTAGAAAAAATCAAACGGGGAGTCTTAGTCAGACTTCAGCTCCCTGTCGTTCAACTTTATTTTTGTCGCAATCCTTCAACTGTCAACTCGGACACCGTACCAAGTAAAGCAAATCGCTTTTTCGCTTCAGAGCGCTTACTGGACGCAATGGCTTGAAGATCGGGCGCAGACAAACCACTGCAGGCAAGCTTGAAATCGCCATCGGCACGACGTAAGGCACCGAGCTCTTCCCAGGCAGAGTTATAGTCAGCAAACACAATCCCTTTGCGCAGTTGCTGACTCACAGTGCGATTGCCATTGCCTACTAATAACATATCGACACAACCCAATTGAAACCCTATCTGCTGCACCAGACGCACCATTAAGGTTTTTGGCCGCAAGCCAAACATGTCTCTGGTAGAGAAACGTATTTGATCCAGATTATCTTGGGATTTACCGCCTTGTATGCAACCAATGGCGACAGTTGCTTTACCGAGATGATCAAAAAAAGTGAAGGCAACAGAAAATAAAATATTTTCTTCGCTCACCAATTGCAAGACCATCTCACCTTCTCGCTCCATCGTATTATCAACGACTAATCTAACGTGATACATCTTGTCCGATTTTGCTGAGAATTGACTCAGAACCACTGGGGTTTTAGCAGCACGTAAGACGATGTCACCGAGGCCATGGCGCATGATAAATTGATAGTGTGATGTCAAGACATCCAGGCGATCGAAAGACGATAGGCACTTTGTCAAATAAGGCCGAAATATTTTCTTCAACACACTAGGCTCGGCGATTGCCAAGGCATTGAAGAATGGGGTCGAATTCCAGAAGGCAATCCATTCACGCGATAGCTGCGAGTGAATATGAGAACGTAGATTTAACTTGAGAAATTCTCTGACAAAGGACAGGCTAAAAGTCATGCCGACCAAGCCTGAATAAAGAGTAACTCTAGGCATAGTAGATCCGTACTTAAGGGTGGTAGTATTTTTTGTTTGTTTTGTTTTATCGATCCGATTGAGACCAAAATTAATGGCCCAGGCAAGTGAACCAACCAATAACGGAACTGTAACTAATAGACGCTGCATTTCTAACCTATATTCTGTGACAAAAAAATAACTACTGATCCAAATTCATCATAATCGCGGATTGTAACTCAATGTAACGAAGCGCACTGCCTTATTTTTAAGCAACTCCTTCAACAAAGTGAAGGCTTGGCGCTCGTCAGCGCCATGTCCGAATAAATATCAAAAATGAAATGCGGAAAAAATGAGCCCTGTTACTGTATTTGATGGGACTTGAGTGGCGATGTAGAGAAAAAAGTTACTGACTTTTCATTTTTGCGTTGAATTGTTACTTATTGTGAAATAATAAATTTGCTTTTGAAACAGGCAAAAAAACAACGACAAAGGAGAATAATCTTGAATAATAAACACACTCACTTTTCTACATTCTATGCATTTTATTTAAGCGAACATCGCAATAAAACCTGTCGACAACTCCACTTCGTGGGTTCTTCATTGGTCTTATCTTGCTTGATGTTGTATGCCCAAAGCGGCAATGCATACTATTTATTAGCAGCACCCGTATGTGGGTACGGTTTTGCCTGGATAGGGCATTTTATGTTTGAGAAAAACAAGCCGGCGTCATTTAAACGCCCCTTGTATTCATTCTTGGGTGACTGGGTCATGTACTGGCAATTGTTGACTCGCCAAATACCTTTCGACCCAAACTGAAGTGAATGCTTAAAAATGAATGGTTAAAAATAGGCGATTAAAAATGGTGCGTCATGTGAACGTGGGGAATTCCCGCCTCGTCAAATAACTCACCTTCGCGTGCAAAACCTTCGCGACGATAAAATGATTCTGCAGTAATTTGCGCATTAAGCTGCACGCCATGTTGGCCGCGTAATTTGGCTTGTTCCATTAATCGCAGCAGAATCGCTGCGCCGATACCTGTTCCCCTTACAGATTCCATCACTGCCATACGACCGATATGGCCGTCTGGTAGCAATCTGCCTGTACCTATCGGCTGGTTGTCTGCATCGTAGGCAACTGCATGCAAACACAAGGCATCCATGGCATCCCATTCAAGATCGGCAGGGATTTTTTGTTCAACGACGAACACCGCATAACGTATGGCTTGCGCATCTTTTTGCAAGCTAGTCCAGTCGCCTAATTTGATATTTTTGTCATTCATCATGGTTTTATTTGAGTCATTCACTAGATTCGATCGTTTCGATACATTTTATTATCTCACGCCATACGGTGGCTAAGGCAAGCTGGATAAAGCCGCAGCCAACTAGTATTCGTTCAATACGACATCAAGGTAGGCACGCTAATAGCATTAAATACGATGGCATGAAGATCGACTTCGGCTCAGCGCACGCACATGGAATGAAACAAAGCAAAATCAGAACGTGTCACGTTATTCCTTTAAAAACTGATGAATCAAGGTATTGATTTTATCTGGCTGCTCGTGAATGATCCAATGCGACGCTTCTGTGATTCGCTCAATATTCAGATCAGCGACGAAATCATCGAGCCCAACAAGCAAAGTTTTAGGCAAAGCTTGATCGTTCTCGCCCCAGATGACGCGCGTTGGCACGGTCACCTTGAAATCATCTGGATTAAAGTGCAGTTTTGCAGCCCCCTGGTCGCTAGTTGTGGGCGGATGCAGCGGAGAAGCACGATAATAATTGACGCCGCCGATCAAGCCATGGCCCCAGCATTCGTGATACCTGGCGCGGGTGGCGTGATCCAACCAACTTGGCGCAGCGAGCGCCATGCTGGTAAAAAAACCTTCAAGCAAGGCAAAATCATCCTTCGCCAAAGCGATCTCCGAGCCTTCATTGCGCAGCCAGTTCATGTATTCACTCGATGATTGTTGCGACGCATTTTGTGCCAGCGCCTGCATGAAAAGGTAAGGGTGCGGCGAATTAATGATGATGAGTTTTTTGACCAGCGCCGGCAAAGCTATCGCCAGATTCCAACAGATGGCACCGCCCCAATCGTGCGCCACGATGGTCGCTTTCTCGTATCCCAGATGGGCGATCAACAGGCGCAGATCGTCGACGATATATTTGGCTTTGTAGGCCGAGACATCGACTGGCATATCGGATAAATTAAAGCCACGTAAGTCGGGCGCCACGGCGAAATAGGTATCGCCAAACTCGGCCAACTGCGCCGACCAGGCGTACCAAAATTCGGGGAATCCATGCACGAACAAGATCAGTGGATTTTCTTTTTTGCCGGCGCTGGCGTAATGCAAACGCATACCGTTAGGCAGAGACGCAAATTGGCCTGAGTGAATTGCAGCAGTCATCAATCGCCTCTAATGAATGAAGAAAAACGAAGACAAACGAATATAAATCAATATACTCCCCCCTTTTTTATTCATTAATATGCTCATTGCGCAATATACGTGTGCGCTTTAAAAATATACTAGGGTGAGTATCTATTTATTTACCTTAAACGGCTTTCATCTTTGCCCTGAGCATGTCGCGTATGTGCGGCGCCGCCTTATACGGATCGCTAGGATTGCGCAGGGCGAGAATGTCTTCCATGCGCTCTTGCACATTACCCAAGGCGGCCGGATGCGAGAAAACATAGAACTGCTCATCACGGATCGCGTTAAAGGTATTTTCCGCCACTTCTGCCGCACTCACTTTGCCCGACGACACTGCCTTATCCGACATCGCTTGCGATGCCCGCTGGCTCGCTGTGACCGCGCCCATCGGCACATCTGAGGGACGATTGCGATGCGACTGACTAATCCCTGTCGGCACAAAATACGGACACAACACCGATGCACCGATAGGTACTTCCGCCAGCTTAAGATCTTGGTACAAAGTTTCGGTCAAAGAAACGACCGCGTGTTTAGAGACATTGTAGACGCCCATGGTCGGCGCGTTGAGCATGCCGGCCATCGATGCGGTATTAACGATATGCCCTTCATATTGAGGATCTTTTTTGGCGCACTCCAGCATCAGATTGGTGAAGATGCGCACGCCGTGGATGACGCCCCATAAATTAACGCCCAAGACCCATTCCCAATCGGCCTGGGTGTTTTCCCAAATCAAACCGCCGGAGCCTACGCCCGCATTATTGAACACCAGATGCACCGCACCAAAACGCGCCATCGTTGCGTCAGCCAAGGCTTGCACTTCGTCAGCGTGACGGACATCGCAGCGCATGGCCAGCACTTGTGCGCCCTGCTCTTCTAATTCTGCCTTGACCTTATCGAGCGCATCTTGCTGCACATCGGCTAGCACCAGCTTCATGCCCAATCTGGCGCCGATCAGTGCAAATTCGCGACCAAAACCGCTACCACCACCGGTAATGACGGCGACTCTATCTTTAAAATTTTTCATTGTTGTCTCCTAATATTATTGTTAATCTGCACGCTTCATTTGATAGCCGACACGCGGAAAATGCACGACCACCGTGCCAGCGCGTTCATCAAGGCGACGCAACGCCAACTCATTGCCTGAACAAATAGTAAGCTCGCCAACTACCGCATCCATCGCATAATCGCTAGGCATGATGGCAACACGTTCACCGAGTGCGATGCCATGCGTATCGACAAAGGCGATGGCGTCGGTGCTGGCGGCAATTGAGGTCGCGGCAATTTGTATCGCCTGCTCACTGCGCATTTTCTCAAACTGACCATGCCCTATGGCGGCCACCTTATCCATCCATGCCAGCAATTGAGGGTGTCCATCCAAGATCCCGGCAACCGCAGGCACCCGGCGAATAAACCAGAGCGGGTGATACACCGAAAAATCGGCAATACTTGCCTCGGCGCCCAGCAACCAGGCCTGACCATTGTCCAACATGGCATCAAGGCGGCGCAGATATTCTTTGAGCTGACCGGTCGCCTCGGGCAGTGACATGCGTGTTGCATTGGCGCGCATGGCAGCGCGGTCAGCACCGAAAGCTTTCATTTGCTCTGGCGTGATATCACCTAAAATACCAGGCATGGCGGCAGGTTGAAAAGTGTAAGCAATCGCCGTCCAAAACAGCGTGGTATCGGCCCATTGCGCCAGCGTTCTTGCCACGCCGATGATAGTGACGGGATACAGGCTAGGCGTTGGCGCTAGACGTTCAAGAACATCGGCGATTAAGGCAGTATCGCAATAAATATCCGCACCGATTTGCAGAATAGGCGTGCGGCGATATCCGCCTGTCAATGCAACGACATCAGGTTTGGGCATGATAGAGGGAATCATGACTGACTTCCAGCTCAGGTTCTTATAGCCCATAACCAGACGCATTTTTTCTGCAAATGGCGAAACCGGGTAGTGATGAAATATGAGGTCTGACATATTGAGGTCTGGCATATGCTTCCCTAGTTCAGCTTGACAAGCTGCTTGCCGAAATTTCTGCCTTTGAGCAGACCCAAAAATGCTTCTGGCGCAGCGGCCAGATTAGCGGCAGTAGATTCACGGAATTTCAATCTCCCGGTCGCTACCAGCATGCCTAATTCTTTCAAGCCTTCTGGCCACAATTCGATATGCTCAGAGACAATAAAGCCACGCATGGTCAGACGCATGGTCAACAAGACGCGGGTATTTTTGATCGGCAATGGCTCGCCATCGTAGCCGGCGATCATGCCGCACAGCGCGATGCGACCAAACGGATTCATACGCGCCAGGCAGGCATCAAATATCTCACCACCCACGTTTTCAAAGACGGCATCAATGCCCTCTGGCGTGGCTGCAGCCAGATCAGCTTGTAGATTGCCGGCTTTGTAATCGATACAGGCATCAAAGCCGAGTTCATTGACGACATACGCACACTTCTCTGCGCCGCCAGCGATGCCCACTGCACGGCAGCCACGCAATTTGGCCAGTTGCCCGACCACGCTACCAACCGCACCGCTGGCAGCTGAGACGACGATAGTTTCGCCCGCCTTGGGCTGCATGATCTGTGTCAGGCCGTACCATGCCGTCATCCCTGGCATACCGACCGAGCCTAAGTAAGCCGACAAGGGGATATGCGTGGTATCTACCTTGCGTAACATTAGGCCGTCAGACACGCCCATTTCTGCCCATCCCAGCATGCCGACGACTTTGTCGCCGATGGCAAATTTGGGATTTTTAGTAGCGACAACCTCACCCACGGTGCCGCCTATCATGGTCTCGCCTATGGCTTGCGGCGCGGCATAACTTTTGGCGTCTTCCATGCGCATGCGCATGTAAGGGTCGAGCGATAAATAGTGATTGCGAATCAGGACTTCGCCCTCTTTTAGCTCAGGAACTGGCGCTGTTTCAAGGCGAAAATTATCGACAGAGACTTCGCCATTTGGGCGTGATGCCAAAACGATGCGTTGGTAAGTATTGCTCATTATATTTCCTTAAATTTGGTCACTACCTGCTGAAATTTGAATCAATCACTACCACATAATTTTTTCATGTTATCGCCCGATTTCAGACGACGTAAATATTTGAACGTGCCCATCGCCTTGGCGACTAATCTATCGCCATTCCAAATTTCGCCCTCACAAAAACACATGGTAGTGGATTGATGAAACGCATTACCCCGTGCTTCAATACGGCCACCGACGATACCGCCCGGTTGCAAGAAACTGGTCTTCATCTCTACCGTGACCACGCCTTTTAATTCTTCGCTCAGAGAACGCCCCGCCATCGCCATCACGACATCGAGCATGGTCATGAGCACGCCACCATGCGTGACCTGCCAGCTATTCATATGCCTGTCAGTGAGATCCAACGCCAACACGGCACGCCCATCTTTCATCTCTAAGAACTCGACGCCTAAATCATGCAGAAACGGATTGAGTACCTGCGCTGGCTGCGGTATTGATATCGTTTCGGAGGTAGTCATTATTATTGGCCCCTGCAGATCAAACAGCTGAAACGCCGCCATCTACCGCCAGGGTTTGGCCGGTAATATGCTTGCCCGCATCGGAGGCGAACAACATCGTGACGCCCTTTAAATCTTCATCGTCGCCGATACGTTGTAACGGCGCTTCTTTTGACAAGCGCTCTTCGCCCAGATGCTCCAAAATGCCCTTGGTCATTTTAGAAGGGAAAAAGCCCGGCGCGATCGCATTGACGGTAATCCCATGCACGCCCCATTCGCCCGCTAGCGCGCGGGTAAAATTAATGACCGCCGCTTTGGAGGTGTTGTAAGCGATGGTTTGCATGGTGCCCGGCGCATTGCCGGACAAACCAGCGATGGATGCGATGTTGATAATGCGGCCAGATTTGCGCGGGATCATTGAACGCTTGCCCACCGCTTGCGACATCAAAAATATACTGCGGATATTGAGATTCATGACCTTATCCCAGGCATCGATAGGATGATCTTCCGCCGGTGCGCCCCAAGTCGCGCCGGCATTATTGATCAGAATATCGATATGACCGAGACGCGCCAACGCCTCATCGACCAGTGGCGTAATGGCGCTGTCTTTGCCCAGATCGGCGGCAATCGCGCTAGCATCGATGCCGCGGCTTTTCAGATGCGCGACCGCTTCATCAAGATCTGATTGCTTGCGTGAAGACAGGACAACTTTTGCGCCCTGCTCGCCCAACGCCTCGGCCATTTGCAAGCCTAGGCCGCGTGAGCCGCCAGTGATTAAGGCAGTCTTGCCCGTTAGATCAAATAATTGTTTTACGCTGCGTACGCTATTACTCATGTTGTCTCCGTTATGGTCGTTTTTTAATGATAATTGGGGGAGTATGCTGCCTATTTATCTTGTAGCGCATATAAACATTGCGCTACAAGACTTTAAAAATTGATACTGGCGGGAGTATATTAAAACCATGCATCCTGCATATCGAGCGTGGTGGTATCCAGGCTCGCCAACAAATCGAGCTGCGGATATACCTTCGGCAGTTCCCATTGATAAAAATATTTACAGGCCTGCAGTTTGCCCGCGTAGAAATTGGCGTCATGGTGCGCGTCCTTATCGACCGACAATAATGCCTGCTCAAGCCAGATCCAGGCGACTACGGTGTGACCAAACGCTTCCAGATATAAAGAGGCATTAGCCAAGGTCACATTGAGATCGCCCGCCGCGTATAACTGCTGCGTCACCATGCCGGTACGGCGCAACGCCAAAGACAGCGCTTGTGCATAATCGAGCAGATCTGGGTGCATCACTGCACGGGTAATCGTGGTCTGCATTTCTGCCGCCAACGCTTGCATCGCTGCGCCATTTTGCATGACGACTTTGCGACCCAGCAGATCGAGCCCCTGTATGCCGTGCGTGCCTTCGTGGATAGGGTTGAGTCTATTGTCACGATAAAACTGCTCAACATTGTATTCACGCGTATAGCCATAGCCACCATGTACTTGTATCGCCAGATTATTCGCCTCCAGACACCATTGTGACGGCCATGATTTGGCAATCGGCGTCAAGATATCGAGCAACAGCAAAGCTTGTGCACGCGCTTGCGCACTCATGCCGCTACGCTCTTCGTCCACCAGACGGGCGCAATACAGATTGAGTGCGAGGCCGCCCTCCACGTACGCTTTTTGCGCCAGCAGCATGCGTTTTACATCGGTGTGTTCAATGATGGGTAACTGCGGCGTTACGGGGTCTTTGGCTTGCGGATTGCGTCCCTGCGGACGGTTGCGCGCGTAATCAAGCGAATGCAGATAGCCGGTATAGCCCAGCATGACAGCACCAAGGCCGACACCAATACGCGCCTCATTCATCATGTGGAACATATTGGCTAAACCCTTGTGCACGGTACCAACCAGATAACCGATCGCGCCCGCTTTGCCTTGTGGCTTGAACTTGCCTTCACCAAAATTGAGCAAGCAATTGGTGGTACCGCGATAGCCCATTTTATGATTCAGACCAGCCAGCACCACATCGTTGCGCTCACCCAAAGTACCGTCGGCATGGACCAATTTTTTGGGCACGATAAATAGAGAGATACCCTTGACGCCCGGGATCAATTTACCGTTTTCGTCCGGCACCTTAGCCAGTACCAGATGGATAATATTTTCCGATAACTCATGTTCACCGGCCGATATCCACATCTTGTTACCGGTGAGCCGATAGCTTCCATCTACTTGTGGCTCAGCACGTGTGGCGATATCGGACAAGCTTGATCCGGCTTGCGGCTCAGACAGACACATGGTGCCAAAAAAACGTCCTTCCAGCATCGGCTTGGCGAACAGGTCAATTTGCTCCGGCGTACCGCATTTCATCAGGGTGTTGGCGTTGCCTATCGTCAAAAACGGGTAAGACGATGTCCCGACATTTGCCCCCTTGAAGTAGGCAAAGCCAGCTTTCTCGACGACGCACGGAAGTTGCATGCCCCCCAGCTCAAAATCTTGCCCAGCCGCCATTAAACCGGCTTCACAAAAGGCGTTTAGCGCGAGCTTCACTTCGGGAATCATGTGTACAGATTCACCGTCAAAATGCGGCTCGTTCTGATCACTTTTTTTATTATGCGGCGCAAATAAGTCTGTCGCTATTTGCTCGCAAGTATCGAGCGCCGCATTAAAAGTTTCACGCGTATGGTCGGCAAAACGCGGGCGCTGATTGAGCGATTCGACGTTCAGCCATTCATACAACAAAAAATCGAGATCACGGCGGGGAATGATTTTGGATTGCATAATGAACCTGCTCAAATAGTCATAAAAATTTAGCGCAACTCATGCAGCCGATGAGAGCGCACGAGTCCTTCATCATCCGTGAGTCTTATACAACTTCGAACAAGCCCGCCGCACCTTGGCCGCCACCAATACACATGGTGACCACAACAAATTTCACACCGCGACGTTTCCCTTCAATCAGCGCATGGCCAGTGAGGCGCGCACCAGAAACGCCGTAAGGATGGCCGACCGCAATCGCACCGCCGTTGACATTGAGTTTATCCATAGGAATGCCAAGTTTGTCAGCGCAATACAACACCTGTACCGCGAAAGCTTCATTCAATTCCCATAAGCCGATATCGGCCACTTTCAGGCCGGCTTTTTTTAGCAGTTTAGGGATGGCATAGACTGGGCCTATCCCCATTTCGTCTGGCTCGCAGCCAGCAACAGCAAATCCACGGAAGATACCCAATGGCTGTAAACCTTTTGCTTCGGCCACTTTACTATTCATTAAAATGGCAACTGATGCGCCATCAGAAAATTGGCTGGCATTGCCGGCAGAAATCACACCGCCCGGTACGGCAGAACGGATTTTTGACACGGCTTCTAAGGTCGTATCGGCACGGATGCCTTCATCTGCAGATATGGTTACCTCTCTGGTCATTAACATGCCGCTTGCCTTGTCGGCCACGCCCATGATCGTCGTCATCGGAACGATTTCCGCGTCAAACAGTCCTGCCGCCTGCGCTGCCGCTGCACGTAACTGGCTTTGGACGCCGTATTCATCCTGACGGTCGCGTGCGATGTTGTAACGCTTGGCAACCGTTTCTGCCGTTTGCAACATTGGCCAGTAAACTTCTGGCTTGTGTTGTTTTAGCCACGGATCGACCAGCATGTGGGTATTTGCTTCGTTCTGTACGCAAGAAATCGATTCGACACCACCGGCCGCGTAAATATCGCCTTCGCCGGCAATAATGCGCTGCGCCGCCATGGCGATGGTTTGCAAGCCCGAGGAACAAAAGCGATTAACCGTCATGCCTGCAGTCGTCACCGGGCAACCGGCACGCAATGCAATCTGACGAGCGATATTGCTACCGGTCGCGCCTTCTGGCGTGGCGCACCCGATGATCACGTCTTCCACTTCACCAAACTCAATATGTGCACGCGTGATGGCGGCGTTCAATGCGTGGCCACCCAGAGTAGCGCCGTGCGTCATATTAAAAGCACCTTTCCAAGATTTGGCCAAGGCGGTACGAGCGGTTGATACGATGACTGCGTCAGACATGTTTGTCTCCTAATGGAAGTGATAAGTAGTAAAAATTTTGTCGAATACTACACAAATTATATTGCCTTGTATTCCAGGCACATCTACAGCGTTAAAACGTTTTACAAAACAAGAAAAAACAGAATAGCATATTTTAGTACGACCGTTCGCAAATAATTCTATTACTGATTTGTTTCTACCATTTAATTTGAGCAGTGCAAATCTTCCCTGAGTGTAAGTTTCTGTAAGTTTCAAGAAAGCGTGACGTAAGTTTCACGCCGCACACTTCGATTGCACTAAAAATAAAGCGAAGATTAAAATTTAATTTTGACAAGCTATTAAACGCAAATTTTAAAACATCATCAGGAGACAAGCATGGCGACAGTACAATCCGCGTCACGTAGCATGACCGCAGAAGAACGCAAAGTTATTTTTGCATCTTCTCTAGGTACCGTATTTGAATGGTACGATTTTTATTTATACGGCTCACTGGCAGCTATTATTGCTAAACAGTTTTTTGCAGGTACCGACCCAAATACAGCGTTTATTTTTGCTTTGCTTGCTTTTGCTGCGGGTTTCATCGTTCGTCCTTTCGGCGCATTGGTCTTTGGTCGCTTGGGTGACATGATTGGTCGCAAGTACACCTTCCTGGTGACTATTGTGATCATGGGTTTTTCTACTTTTGTCGTTGGCCTCTTACCTAACTATGCCTCTATTGGTATTGCCGCACCTATCATTCTGGTTTCTTTGCGCATCTTGCAAGGTCTGGCACTTGGTGGTGAATACGGCGGCGCGGCTACTTACGTGGCTGAACATGCTCCACACGATCAGCGCGGTGCTTTCACTGCATGGATTCAAACAACCGCAACAATGGGTTTGTTTTTGTCCCTGATGGTTATTCTTGGAACACGTACGGCAATCGGCGAAGAAGCATTTGCTGATTGGGGCTGGCGCGTTCCTTTCTTGGTCTCTGTTTTTCTGTTGGCGGTATCGGTCTGGATTCGTTTATCCATGAATGAATCTCCTGCATTTGCAAAAATGAAGGCAGAAGGCAAGACATCCAAAGCACCTTTGACAGAATCTTTTGGTCAATGGAAAAACCTGAAGATCGTTATATTAGCCTTGGTCGGCCTGACAGCTGGACAAGCTGTTGTTTGGTATACAGGACAATTCTACGCCCTGTTCTTCTTGCAGCAAACGCTGAAAGTAGATGGAGCAACGGCCAATATTTTGATCGCAGCATCGCTCGTTATCGGCACACCATTCTTTATTGTTTTTGGTAGTCTCTCCGATAAAATTGGCCGCAAGCCTATTATTTTGGCTGGTTGCCTGATCGCAGCATTGACTTACTTTCCAATCTTTAGTGCGCTGACCCATTATGCAAATCCTGCATTGGAAAAAGCACTGAAAGAAGCACCTGTTATCGTCACTGCCGATCCTGCGGATTGCCAATTCCAATTTAACCCTACCGGTACCAAGAAGTTCACTTCCTCTTGCGATATTGTCAAGGCAAAACTGGCAGCTTCATCGGTCAACTATACAAATGAAATTGCACCAGCAGGCACTATCGCCTCAGTAAAAATCGGTGAGAAAGTAATTAGCTCTTACAATTCAGCCGGTTTACCAAAAGACGAAGCCGCTGCAAAATCAAAAGCTTTTTCAACAGAGTTTGGCGATGCGATCAAGGCTGCTGGTTACCCTGCTAAAGCGGATCCTGCTCAGATCAACAAACCAATGGTATTGGTATTGCTCACTATCTTGGTGTTGTATGTCACCATGGTATACGGCCCTATCGCTGCGATGCTGGTAGAGATGTTCCCTACGCGCATTCGCTATACATCAATGTCCTTGCCTTACCACATCGGTAACGGCTGGTTCGGCGGCCTGTTACCAACGACAGCGTTCGCTCTAGTTGCTTTCAAAGGTGATATTTACTACGGTCTGTGGTATCCAATCATTATTGCGTTGATGACTTTCGTGATCGGTGCCTTGTTTATCAAAGAGACCAAAGACGTCGACATTTACGCAAATGATTAATTAATTTTGCGATAATTTTGTGTTAATTTTGTATTAAGTACCAAAAAAAATGCCCTATCTTTCGATTGGGCATTTTGTTTTCTGAGTGATAAATTTTAATACTGCATTGTGAGGCTAACTGACTGCCCATCAGAGACAAGGTGCGCCTCGCTTCCTATGACCAACGTCACTTTATCTTTGATATGCCCAAACGGCAATCCGGTAATGACAGGCACAGCGAGCGTCTCACGCAGATATTTGATCATTTCGTCAAAGTTATAAGCATTATCGAACGAGGCCAGTTTGTAAGCTGAAAAATCACCAAAAACAATCGCCTTTTGTTTATTCAAAACACCAGCAAAATGAAGTTGCAACATCATGCGCTCGACCCTATAGGGATGCTCCGCAATATCTTCAACGAACAAGATACCGTCGCTCATGTTCGGGAAGAACTCCGTTCCAAGCAAGTGCGTTAGCATGGCGAGATTGCCTCCCCATAAGGTGCCAAATACGTTGAGGAGTGGATTATTGAGCGATTGAAACCCAATTGTATAGCAGCTACTTTCAATGCAATTAAAGAAATGATCTTGCGTAAAGGCACTTAATTCTGGCCGGCTAAAATCATCGCAAACCATAGGACCACAAAAACTACTTGCCCCGGTTTTGGCCAGCATCGCCAACTGCAAAGCGTTAAAATCGCTATGTCCGACAAAATATTTCTTACTGTCAGACAGGTGTTGATAATCTATTTTTTTCAATAGCCGTGATACGCCATAACTGCCGCGTAAGGCCATCACGATGTCAACATCAGGATTATCGACGGCTGCAACGAGTTGGCTAAGCCGTTCCGCATCAGTCCCACCAAAACGCTGGAACAATTGATCGTGTTGGTAGTAATTGTGAATAACAAAACCGCTTTCGCGTAAAACTTGTAAACCACGATTAACGGCGTCATTATCCAACGCGCAGCCGCTCAAAGCGACGACGGCGATACCCGGATGGTCAGACAAAATTCTAAATGCGGAAGGTTTCATTTTTATGAAGATGGAAGTCTAGCGAAAAACGTCCGAAACTGAAGCAGCAAGCAGTCTCTTTTTTTCGGATGCAGCAACTCTTCTAGTTGTAAAAAAATCTTTGAGAAGATGCCCACAATCGCCCGCCATGACACCCGAGATTACCGTGGTGTGATGGTTTAATTGTTCTAACTGAAATAAATTAATAACTGAGCCACAGGCGCCCGTTTTAGGATCGCTCGCACCATAAATAACACGGGCCAAACGCGCATGCATCATCGCTCCGGCGCACATGACACAAGGCTCTAGCGTTACAAATAATTCACATCCCGGTAGGCGGTAGTTACCCAGTAATGTTGCAGCTTCACGTAATGCCATTACTTCGGCATGCGCGGTAGGATCATGAGATTGGATAGGTTGATTATAGCCGCGCGCAATTACCACGCCTTCTTTCACGATGACCGCCCCAACTGGCACCTCACCGGCGTCTCTGGCATGTTGTGCCTGCTCAAACGCCATGGCCATAAAGTCTTGATCGGTCATCAGATCGACTCCTGCCTTAACCGTCTATCTCGGCCCAGCAATTAGGCGTTTCGTACAAGGTGATCTTGGTCAGCGATAGGTGACGACCATAACGGTCGTGATAAACATCCTTCAGCATATCGAAAGCAATTTTAGCGAGATTTTCTACTGTTGGTACTCGGTCAATGACCACCGTTTTATGGTTAGGCATGCTTTCAAGGAACTCACGCACAACCGTATCTTTTTCGTACACAATAAACGCATGATCCCAAAGATCGACCAAATATTGATTCGCCAGCGCTTTTATATCGCCAAAATCCATGATCATGCCGTTATCGGATTCGCCATCTTTTTGAACCACATCACCTGTCAAAGTAATGAGCAACGTATAACGATGTCCGTGCAAATTACGACATTGACTATTATGATCAGGAATACGATGTCCGGTATCGAATTCGAGTTTTCGGGTGATGGTGAGCATGGGATGGCCTGAGAAACTAAATTAAGGTATCTGAAGAAGTTTATGCGTTTGAACGCTCAGCTTCCACTTTGGATTTTCTTTGCAATAAGCGATGGCGAGACGGATATTTTGTTCGAGTTCAGGTCCATCCATCGCTTGCACAAAATGATGTTCGAAATCGAGCGATGCATATTCACTCATAGGCTGGCCCACTTGTGGAATCACCACCTTGAGTTCGCTACCTTGACGTACAACTAATGTGGACCCCATTTTGGGACTGACACAAATCCAATCCACCCCCTCAGGCACAGGTATAGTGCCATTGGTTTCTATGGCAATCTCGAACCCTACCGCGTGCATTGCTGAGATCAGAGCAACATCTAATTGCAGCAATGGCTCTCCCCCAGTAAATACGACGTATTTACTGGCTGGATAAGATTTCGGCCACAACGCGTCTATACGTTCGGCTAGCGCATCTGGATTAGCAAACTTGCCCCCGCCGACTCCATTGGTGCCGACAAAATCGGTATCGCAAAACTGACAGATTGCCGTCTTGCGATCCTCTTCCCTGCCGGTCCATAAATTACAGCCGGCAAAGCGACAAAATACGGCAGGTCGCCCCGCATGATTGCCTTCGCCTTGTAGCGTATAAAAAATCTCTTTAATGCTGTATGTCACGACTGCTTTATCCTCACGCGCTTATTCCCACTCAATAGTTGCTGGTGGTTTGCCAGAAATATCATATACAACGCGGTTGATGCCACGCACTTCGTTGATGATACGGTTAGAAACTTTACCAAGCAAACCATGCGGCAAATGAGCCCATTGTGCGGTCATAAAATCAAGCGTTTGTACTGCACGCAAGGCAACTACATATTCATAGGTGCGCCCATCACCCATCACACCAACAGATTTGACGGGCAAAAATACAGCGAAAGCCTGACTAGTCGCATCGTACCAGGTCAACTTACCATCACCCGCAGGTGAATCAACCAAGGTATTGCGTAACTCTTCGATAAAAATCGCATCAGCCCGACGCAGCAAATCGGCAAATTCTTTCTTTACTTCACCTAAAATACGCACACCTAAACCAGGGCCAGGAAAAGGATGACGGTAGACCATGCCATGCGGCAAACCTAAAGCCACACCTAATTTGCGCACTTCATCTTTAAACAATTCGCGCAATGGCTCTAATAATTTAAGATTTAAGGTGTCTGGCAAACCACCAACATTGTGATGACTCTTGATGGTGTGAGTTCCCTTTTTACCCTTGCCTGCACTCTCGATCACGTCAGGATAAATTGTGCCTTGTGCCAGCCATTTTGCATTGGTGAGTTTGGCTGATTCGATTTGAAAAACTTCAACGAATTCACGGCCGATAATTTTACGTTTCGCTTCAGGATCACTCACACCGACCAAGTGTCCCATGAACTGCTCAGTGGCATTAACATGAATGACTTTGACGCCCAGATTTTTACTGAACATCTCCATGACCATCTTGCCTTCATCCAGTCGCAACAGTCCATGATCAACAAAAACACAAGTTAGTTTATCGCCAATCGCAAGGTGAATCAGTGCGGCGGCAACGCTACTATCAACACCGCCAGAAAGGCCAAGTATTACTTCGTCTGAACCAACTTTTTCACGAATAGCAGCGACCGCTTCGGAAATATAGTCAGGCATATTCCAATCGGATTGACAACCGCAAATCTCATGCACAAAGCGGCCAATGATCGCTTCACCTTGCAAGGTGTGCGTTACCTCAGGATGGAATTGGATACCGTAAAAATGACGCTGCTCGTCTGCCATTGCGGCGATCGGGCAATTGTCGGTTGATGCCATCAATTTAAAACCTGCTGGCATTTCATTTACTTTATCGCCATGGCTCATCCACACTTTCAACATGCCATGACCTTCAGGCGTGACGAAATCATTGATGCCATTGAACAAGGCGGTATGTCCGCGTGCGCGCACTTCCGCATAACCGAATTCGCGAATTAAACCACTCTCGACTTTCCCCCCGAGCTGCAAAGCCATGGTCTGCATGCCATAACATATCCCCAGGACTGGCACACCAGCATCAAATACTGCTTGCGGTGCTCTCGGCGTATCACCATCGGTAGTGCTGTTTGGACCACCAGACAAAATAATGCCAGCAGCACCATAGTTACGAATGAATTCGTCACTAACATCGTATGGAAACACTTCGGAAAATACACCAGCATCGCGAACACGGCGTGCGATCAATTGGGTAACTTGGGAACCAAAGTCTAGAATAAGTATTTTTGAGTGCATAATCAACTAATATTATCAGGCTGTTCAGGCATAGCCTGAACAACACGGTTGTTTCCCGCATTTCTCGCAGAAAGCAGGGCTTTTTCAGCATAAGTAATCAATATTTCTGGTTCAGTATCAGGAAATATATCTGTAGATATAATTCCTGAACTAATCGTCAAATTGACCGCTTTTTCATCTATAGTATCTGGATGGCTCATTACGGATAAGCGAATTCTCTCCGCAACCGCCGTGGCAATTAAATGAGATGCGCCCGGTAACACCATGAGAAAAGTATCATTCTCGAATCGTCCCATCGCATCAAATGGCCTAATGCAAGAGCGAATGCGGCTTACTATTTTTACTAAGACCATATCTCTGGCTGCAGCACCGTACGTTTCTCGTATAGTTACAATCTGATCCACACTTGCAAAGAGCAAGGACATAGGTTTTTGCGCTTTACGACAACGCTCAATTTCGATTCGCAGGGAGCGGATGATCGCTGTTTTATTCCACGTTCCCAGGATTGGATCAATTAACGAATCACGTTTAAGATTACGATTTTGTTTAATCAACTCTAATTGTGTTTGTTGCATCGCGCTCAACATCAATTCGAGCTCAGCCATTGCCGCCAAATCCGCCATTAACAGTCTTTGCTCATCACTAAATTCGCGCGGCTGATAATCAATTAGATTGATACTACCAACAACATTTTTTGCAGAATCCAAAATGGGATGTGTTGCATAAAAACGAATACTGGGATCCCCGGCAACTAACTTATGACTTGCAAAATTCACATCAAAAAAGGTGTCGTAAACAATCTTAATCTCATCAGGGAACGACTGGCTATCACAAAAAGAAGCTTCTAACGCAATCACAGAAGTTTCACTACGATCAAATCTAGCAGACAAATTACCGAAACTAATCAAACAATTAGCGACACGAAAAAGGTGAATACCTAAGCGCTCAATTCTAGCTATTCTAATTTCATACTTTTCGGATAACGCACCTACAAAACCTAAATTAGCTGGAAACAGTGAAGATGGGTCAGAGCGATCTTGATAGGTAGTCATTCCATGCTCCACTTCGCCGCCTCTACAACTAAAGACCAAAAACAGTCAAAATTAGTCAGCTCGATAATTCGGTGCTTCCTTTGTAATTTGCACATCATGAACATGGGACTCACGCATACCAGCAGAGGTAATTTCAACAAACTCAGCCTTGGTATGCAAGTCATCAATGGACGCACAGCCACAATAACCCATTGAAGAACGAACGCCACCGACCAATTGGTACAAAATCGCCAATACACTACCTTTATATGCGACACGTCCCTCTATACCTTCCGGCACTAATTTATCGGCATTATTTGTGGCGTCTTGAAAGTAGCGATCTGCAGAACCATCTGCCATCGCACCAAGACTCCCCATGCCCCGATACGATTTGTAGCTTCGTCCCTGAAATAATATTACCTCACCAGGCGCCTCTTCAGTGCCAGCGAACATACTACCCATCATTACAGTAGATGCACCTGCAGCTAATGCTTTTGAGACGTCACCGGAAAAGCGTACACCGCCATCTGCGATGCACGGTACGCCTGTTCCTTTAAGAGCATTTGCCACATTAGCGATTGCGGTAATTTGCGGAACCCCAACACCAGCAACGATACGTGTTGTACAAATAGATCCTGGACCAATACCAACCTTTACTGCGTCGGCTCCATGTTCAACTAGCGCCAGTGCAGCAGCAGCAGTCGCGATATTGCCTCCAATAACCTCGATGTGCGGATAGTTAGTTTTAACCCATCTCACACGATCGAGCACACCTTTTGAGTGACCGTGAGCGGTATCGACGACGATAACATCTACGCCTGCTTTGGCTAACAAATCAATACGTTCATCATTGTCTGCACCAACACCTACAGCCGCGCCAACTCGTAATTTGCCTTGTTCATCTTTAGATGCAAATGGATGTTCTGTAGATTTCTGAATGTCTTTTACTGTAATGAGTCCGCGCAACTCAAAAGCATCATTAACAACCAAAACGCGCTCAAGCCTATGCTTGTTCATCAATCGCTTCGCTTCGGCTAAATCAGCGTCTTCTTTTACAAAGACCAATTTTTCACGCGGCGTCATTTTTGCACGTGCCTCCGCATCGAGCTCTTCTTCGAAACGTAAATCGCGATTAGTGATGATACCCACTACAATTTTTCCCTCTACCACAGGAAAACCGCTGATGCCATATTGCTGGGATAAAGCGATGACGTCCCGAATTTTCATCGTGGGCGGTATGGTGATTGGGTCACGCAACACACCAGACTCAAAACGCTTCACCTTAGCAACCTCGCGCGCTTGTTCTTTTGGTGTTAAATTTTTATGGATAATCCCGATACCGCCCTCTTGCGCCATCGCTATGGCCAGTCGACCTTCAGTGACGGTGTCCATTGCAGCGGAAACCAGCGGGATATTTAACTTAATATTGCGAGTCAGATAGGTCGCCAGTGAAGTATCTTTTGGAAGAATGTTCGAGTATGCTGGGACTAAGAGCACGTCATCAAATGTGAGTGCTTTTTGAAGTAAACGCATAGTATTTCCTATAGGCGCAAAACCAGATTATACAGAAAACTTGCCGATTCGTCTTCAACTGTGTAAAACTCCGAATAAAGTTGATGTCACCTCAGAGAATTTTCGAAAGAATTTTATGTCAAAATTTTTACCAAAACATTTTAAAAGTATTACGTTAATCGTGGTATCCGGATTGTTATTCGCTGAAGCAAGTCATGCTCAATACGTATGGCTTGACGAAAAAGGAACGAAACAATTCTCCGACTTACCTCCCCCCGTATCAACGCCTAAAAATAAAATACTAAAAACGCCTTTTAAATCTCTAACACCTGCAACTTCGCCAAGGGATTCAAATGAGGAAACGGCAAGCTCTGCAATCCTAGCCAATGAAAAACTTCAAAAGCCGGTAACGACTGCCAGCAAAAATGAAGACTTCATGAAAAGAAAAATGGAACAGGAAGAAAAAGATAAAAAAATGGCGTCTGAGAAACAGGCCGCTAGTGAAAAAGCAAAAAACTGCGAGCGCGCTCGCTCCTACCAACAATCGCTGGAGGCCGGCGCCAGAATTAGCACCACAGATAAAAATGGTGAAAGAAACTTCTTAACAGACGCGCAGCGAACGCAAGAGACCGCAGATGTGAAACGCGCTCTAATTGATTGCAAATAAATAAATTATTACATCTGTAATTTTTTTGCAGCACGTCGCCTTCTTGCCTCCATCGGATCAGCAATTAGTGGACGGTAAATTTCAACCCTATCCCCCTGCTGCAAAACTGTATTAAGGAATTTAATCTTACCAAAAATACCCAATTTGCATTGACTAATATCTATTTCCGGGCAAGTGTGCAAAATTTGACTATCTTCAATCGCATTGATAATTGCAGAGCCAGATATCATATTAAGTCGAAGAATCAAAGTATTTTCGCTCGACACATAACAAACCTCAATATCAATCATCGTTAAATTATCGATGTGGGTCTGTTGAGATTTAGCCATAAATTTTTTCAGCTCGATCACAAAATGAATCAACAAAACTATTAGCAATTTTACTAAAAACAGGTCCGATTAAGTGCTCTAAAAGTCTACTTGAAAATTCATAATTCAAATCAAACTCGATTTTGCATGCATCGGATCTAAGTTCAGAGAATTTCCAACGACCAAACAATTGCTTAAAAGGCCCATCGACCAAGGTCATCTCCATCAAGTTTGGCGGTGAATTAGTATTTCTAGTTGTAAATCGTTGTTTAATACCGTGATAATTGATAGATAATGTTGCGGTCAAATGTAGATCAGTTCTTTGCCCAACTTCAACGTCGCCACACCAAGGCAGAAATTGCGGGTAGTTCTCGACCTTTTCAACCAGTGCAAACATTTGTTCAACGCTATAAGATACAAAAACTGTTTTGTGTACGACGGCCATCAATAAAAACCATTTGGTAAAGTAAGATTCCAAATTTTAACCGACTCACCTAGTTTTTCGTACAAAAAGCAAATAAAGCTTTTTTATACCTTAAACAAAACCACATTTAATATTGCATGAGTATTGCTGATAACAAAAAAGCGTTCCACGATTATTTTATTGAAGAGCAATTCGAAGCTGGAATTGTTCTGCAAGGATGGGAAGTCAAATCCATACGTGCCGGGCGAGTACAGTTAAAAGAAGCCTACGTATTGATACGTAATGGCGAAATCGTCCTATTCGGAGCCCATATCGGCGCGCTTCCTACCGCGTCAACACACATCCATCCTGATTCGGTGCGGACTCGGAAATTATTACTAAAAGCGGTAGAGATAAGCAAATTAATTGCCAAAGTTGAGAGATCTGGATACACCATGGTACCGTTGAATATGCATTACTTGAACGGACGAATTAAATGTCAGATCGGACTTGCTAAAGGAAAAAAACAACACGACAAACGTGAAACGGAAAAAGAACGCGACTGGGGGCGGGAACAGCAGCAGATTATGAAACAAAATCGCCGATAATTTTATTTAGGTATAACGTACAAATCATTACTAGCATCTTGAATTTGTCGTCGCAAAGCGAGGCGTTCTTCAGGTGTCAAGCGGTTTTTTTTTGTAACATTTGAATTCTCAGTGGCTTGTTTGATTAAATTCTTACTTTGCTCTTTGTTTGTAATTACATCTCGCTTTTCCCACTTCCTTACTGTAGTTTTATCTGTCTGCTTTTTACGTTGTTGATCTTTATATGAACCTTCCGCAGTTTCAACAGTGTTTTTTCCGAATAAAAAGAAACCACCTCCGAATCGACCAGAGTCCGCCTTAACGACGCCACATTGCAAATTTAGCAATAACAAAACAAGAAATTTAATATGCGCTTTATTCATCTAATCATTCGCAACACAGCGAATTACTTAATTTGTTAAGATAATATCTCGATATCACTACACATTAATCCATCGGGAGGGGGTAATAAATAACACGTCACAAATTTCACGTTTTAGGCATAAATCATACCTAAATATTGACACAATTAGTTTAGTCTCTTGTAATAAAGTGCGAGGATCAAATTCCGTAAAGTATGTAACTGTTTGTAATGAGTTGATCTAAATTACCTCTCTTTCTATTTCTGCGTTTAATATATCTCGATGAATAATGTAAATCAAACTCTCGATGGCACAATCAGTATTGGACAAAAAGCAGCAAAAATTTTGGTCGTTGACGATGATGTTCGCTTGCGTGATCTCTTGCGTCGATATTTAACAGAGCAAGGCTTTAATGTTGTTAGTGCAGAAAATGCTCAAGCGATGAACAAGCTGTGGGTGCGTGAGCGATATGATTTGTTAGTCTTAGATTTAATGTTACCAGGGGAAGATGGACTAGCGATTTGTCGTCGACTGCGTGGAGCCGGAGATCAGACTCCAATTATTATGTTGACCGCAAAAGGAGAGGAAGTGGATCGAATTATTGGGCTTGAAATGGGGGCTGACGATTATCTGCCAAAACCTTTCAGTCCACGCGAACTGGTCGCGCGTATTAATGCGGTATTGCGCCGTAAGGCACCAAGTGAATTACCAGGAGCTCCATCTGACGGGCCGCAATCTTTTGAATTTGGTGAATTCATCCTTGATTTAGCGACGCGTACATTAAAGAAAAATGGCGAAAATATTAATTTAACAACAGGTGAATTTTCTGTTCTAAAAGTTTTCGCGCGTCATTCGAGGCAACCTTTATCTCGTGAAAAATTAATGGAGCTTGCACGTGGTCGAGAATACGAGGTCTTTGATCGCAGTTTGGACGTACAAATTTCCAGACTAAGAAAACTGGTCGAACCTGATCCAACCAATCCACTCTACATTCAGACAGTATGGGGACTAGGTTACGTCTTTATTCCTGATGGACAATCAAGGTAACTCCTCACATTTTGGTATGCGGACTTACGTCAATAGCCTGGACTGGCTTAAAAGTGGCCTGTTTTGGCGTACATTTTTCTTCCTTGCATTATTGGTCATGGCAAGCATGGTTGCTTGGTTTGGAAGTTTCAAAGTAGTAGAGCGCACGCCACGAGCACAACAACTTGCTGCACAAATAGTTTCTATCGTAACTATCACGCGTGCGGCATTAACGCACTCAGCGCCAGACAAGCGTCGGGAACTATTATTCGAATTAGCGAGCAATGAAGGTATTCGTGTTTATCTATTAGAAAATAATGACAAGATAGATCTTCCAGAGGCGACACCCAGTTTCGTTGAGTTGCAATCAGCAATTCAAAATTCCTTAGGCAAAGCAACACGGTTTGCTGCAAAGGTTAATGATGTGGCCGGATTTTGGATAAGTTTTGATATAGAAGACGATCAATATTGGTTACGTTTGGATCAGGAAAAAATCACTCCTGCTAGTGGGCTGCAGTTTTTAGGCTGGGCTGCGACCTCTTTATTTTTGACGTTAATTGGCGCCGTATTTATCTCCAAATTAATTAACGATCCTTTGTCGCGTCTTAGCGACGCCGCCCGCTTGGTTGCGAAAGGTCGCCAACCCCAACCATTGCCAGAAAAAGGTCCGAGTGAGATTCGAGAAACCAATGCAAGCTTTAATCAAATGGTGGAAGATCTTGCTCGAATAGAGTCGGATCGTGCTGTTATTCTTGCCGGCATTTCACACGATTTACGAACTCCCTTGGCACGCATGCAACTTGAAGTCGAAATGGCAAATTTATCTTTGGATGCCAGACAAGGAATGCAATTTGATCTTGCTCAAATGGATGGCATTATTGGACAATTTTTGGATTATGCAAAACCGTTAGAGGCTGTCGCATTCGAGATAATCGATGTCAGTGAATTACTAGAAAGTATGGTTGACGAGACATCTCGGCTTCCAGACATGATTATTCGATCTTCCATTATCAAAGACATACAAATGCTAGGAAACCGAGTTGAACTGTATCGACTTTTCAATAATTTAATTGAAAATGGCAAGCGTTACGGAAGATCACCTGGTACTCAACACGTAAAAATGGATATTCAATGCAGCTACAAAAATAAGGAGAAGAAACAAGGCATCTTGATTAGCTTTCGAGATCATGGTGTTGGGGTACCACAAACGGACATAACACGCTTGCTTAGGCCGTTTACTCGAGTGGATATTTCCCGTAGCCAAGCCAATGGTTCTGGTCTTGGGCTAGCGATTGTCGACAGGATCGTCAAGCGGCATGAAGGTCGCATAAAAATCTCGAATCACGCTAATGGCGGTTTTCTTGTCGTAATCGCTTTTTAACCTCGCCGCAGTCTATTCGTAACTACTTACTTTCAGCATCGTTTAACGCAATTTGCGTCATCGGTTTAATACTAGAACCGGAGGAAGTTCCACCAACACCTCCAAGCTCGTAGGACAAATGCAGCTTCATTTCATGTTCTTTTGTCGATATAAACGGTGACGTATTGTTTTTCAACACATGAAATGCCTGAATTTTATTGGACGAATTCAGGATTGTCCAGCTTGCGGCTCCGGCAAATCCCGCACAAATAAACAAACCTAACATTGCAGAAGAACGCAGGCGCGAACCGTTTTTTGACTTACTCAAGATAGGAAGATCAACAGCCACCGGCGACTCTTTCAACATTTGCAAAGCAAGGCCGCACCAATTTTGATTCTGTGCATAACTTTGAGTCAGCTTAGAAATCAATTCAGTTGTCAACACTTCAGCCTGTGCATGCTCTTGCTGTAATTTCTGCCGTGCCTCTTCAGTTTTTTCACGCGCTTGCAGATTGCGCTCTTGATGTTCCTGACATAAAACTTGTGCATCCTTAAGGGCATGTTCTTCTTGAGTCGCTGTGCTTTCAGCAATGAGAAGCGCCTCGGTTTCTTCATCGATTCGTTGCTGAAGCAAAGTGCCTGCTTTTTCTTCCACACAGAGGCGCCGCGTCAACTTCTCGGTCAATTCTTTTTCTTTTTTCTGTTGTAATTGTAAGCTGGCTTGCAAAGTTTGCTGTGCGTTGAAACGCGCATCTTCCAATATAGAGAGTTCTTCCTGTTCTTTCATTGTCTTTATTGATTCAAAGTCCGTGTCCTTTTGTTTTTTCAGCAATGTATTTGCTGTAGCGATTAGTTGTGTTTCTTTAGCTAATTCATGGTCAACCGCCATGCGTGCAGTGCTTTCCAGGTCCAATCGTTCTTGCGCTTTACGAGTGATTTCTTTTTCAGAAAAAAAACGTTTTTCTGATTCTTCGAGGATCAGTTTCTCCGCTTCTATCTTCAATTCTATCTCTTGCACGGTCGCCTGACGTAAAGCAGCAGTTTCTTGTTGCAGCAAAGTTTGTGCTTGGATAAGCATTATTTCTTCATTCTCAAGTAATGCGCGTTGCATTTCGGCACGTTGTAAACTAAGCAATTCTTCTACGCGTGTTTGCGCTATAACCGCTAGTTCATTTTCTTGCGCTACTTGCTGACGAGCTAATTCAAGTGCCTCGCTTTCTAGTTGAATACGTTCCCTCAAAGCAATTTTTGCGTTTTGTTCAGCAACGATTCGTAGTTGGCATTGAACCAAGTATTCTTGCTCGTTTGCTAAACCTTGTGCAATTTCATCTGAAATTTGTCTCTCTTTAATTAACTTCTGTTGGATCGCACTTAAGGTGTCGAGTTCTATACTAGCGCGCAGATTCTCTAGTCGATTTAATTCAACTGCTTCTTGCAATTTCGCTTCAACTGCTTCATTAGCGATGCGCTGTGCCTCCGCATGTTCTGTCGATTTGAGAAATAACGCTTGCTCGGCAGCGTATATTTGGTTCATGTAAACCAAGGCAAGCTGCTCTTGATCTGTCCGTTGACATGACAGATCACCTAACTGACGCTCTACTTCCAGTCTTGCTTGAATCGCGTCATGCGCCAATTGATCGTTATCGAGTTTTTTTTGTAGCTCTTGACTCAATTTTTTCTCGGATAATTTACGCGCCTGTTCAGCTGCGGATGAATCCAACAACAAGCGCGTTTTTTCTTCCATTGCTTGTGCTGCTAAACGCTTATTCAACGCCTCATCAATAGAAACGTCCAAATAGTGCTTTTCAGCCAGATTGAATCTCTCAAGCTCTGTTTGAAGCACATTCATTTGTTGCTGAGTTTGATAAGCAAGATTTAGTTTTTCTTGCTCGGCAGCTTGCATCGCCGTAGAGGCGGCAACGGCCAATTGCTCATTGGCTTTGCATTCCTCCAAGCTTGCAAGGGTTGATTGTTCTTGTTGAATTCGTTCATTTTTCCATTGGAGCAAATCTTGTTCTTGCTGTAAACGCTGCTGCGTCAGAGTGGCGATAAGCTTCTCAGCGTCTGCACTGGCGGCTGTCTCCTGATACAGCGCTTGCTGTGACGCCAACTGTAGTTCACTGGTAACTCTTGCTTGACGATAGGTTTCATTTTGCGCTTCAGCAAAATGCAAACTGACCTTTTCAGTTTCCAGCTTTGAAATCAATTCTTCTTGCGCAGATTGTTCAACTTGCAGCTTCAATTCTGTGACTGTACACAGTTCGCCTTCAGTTTGCATGCGTTGACTGACGACCTCTTCCAACTCCGCTATTTTTTTAATTTTCCTGATAGACAGCTGTTGTACATTTTTTTGCATTTCAGCAAAGGCATGTGCTTTTTCGTACAGAGCTTTCTCGACGATGACATTCTTTTCTGCGTCGACCCTGGCCTGCTGTTCCGCCTGTACACGTTCATTGGCTAGTTTTGCATGTTCTTCTTCAAGCAATGCACGAGACTTTGCTTCGTCTATTGCTGCTTTTTGCAACACCAATTTTTGCTGATGCGCCTCTGCTTCTTGTTTTACGGATTGTTCGCCCGTGCTCTTCAATTGATCAATGGCAAAATTGAAATTATTCAACTCTGTCAATCGACGCTGCTCTAACTCTTCAGTAACCCCTTGCTGTTCTCGCTTCGCTTGTTCGATAGCGGTAAGCAAAGCCTGCTCTGTATCTAAGTGTTGATTTTTTAATGCGCTTAATTCCTGCGCTTGTTTTACGCGACTTTGCTTTGTTTCTGCAATTAATTTCTCTGCGTCTGCGCTAGCTGCCAGTTCTTGATGCAGCTCCTTTTCAGCTAACAAGATTTTTTCAGCATTAATTTTTGCCTGACGTTCGGCCATTTCATTGGCCTTACCATACTGCAATGCGATTTGCTCTGCTTCCAGTTTCGCCTTTACAGCATCGCTCGCCAATTGTTCAAGCTGAATTTTCTCAGCGATGGCGACGGATAAGGCAGTATCCGCTTCCAGGTGCAAGCGTAAAACATGTTCAAGTTCAGTTACTCGTTGTACTTTTTGAACCGTAAGCGCATACGTCTTGTGCTGAAGATCGGCATATATCCGTACTTTTTCGTGCAGAGCTTTTTCTGCCAAGACATTCTGTTCTGCACTTAGGCGCCCTTCCAGTTCGGCCTTCGCTCTCTCATCGGCCAATTTTGCGTGCTCTTGTTCTAGCTGAGCACGGCTCTTTGCTTCTTCGTTGGCAATTTGTTCTCGCAATAATTTTTCTTGTGCCGCCTGTGCTTCGATCTTTGCAACTTCGGTTCTTTCCTGCTCAAGAAGTTGCGTCTGCGTTAATGAATCGAGTGCAATCTGTTGTGCTTGTGCTTTTCTTTTTTCCAAATCGGCCAAGTCTACCGCCACCTTCAGTCGCGCTTCTGTCGACAATTTTGCCTGTTGCTCAGCCCTCACTTTTTCTCTGCATTGGTTCAACAGATTTTTTTCTGCCAGAGTTTTTTCCTCGATCACTTGACGAACTTCTTGCTCTTCCTTCAAGCGATTATTAAATACAGTGATATGTTCTTGCTCAATGAACGACTTCGCTTCCAATTCCTGTAGTAATTGTTTTTCAGAAGATATTTTTTGCTGCACCAGATCAAGCGCTCTTTGCTCCTCGGCAGCACGTTTCTTTAGAATAGTATTAAATTGAACTGATTCTTCAACTTTGATTTGTGATACTTGCGCGATCTGGCGTTGTAGATGCACATGCTCAGTCATTTTTTCAAGGCGCAACTGTTCGGCAACAAGCAAAGCCTGACGAGTTTCTTTCGCTTCCTGTTCTTTTTGCTTACGTTCTGCAAGCACGGCAATATGCGCAAGATCGCCATGTGCTTTTGCAAGAATCTGCTCAGCAGCGTCTTTCTCTGCCTCAAGCTTTTGCTGATTGACGTGTACCGCATCGCGCTCTGCCTCTAGACGCAATTGTTCTACTTTAGTCATCTCAACCATTTGTCTTGCCTTAAGCAAGGCAAATGTTGCCGCTTTATGTTGCAATTGGGATTGCAATTGGACTTGCGCTAGTGCTTCTTGCTCGGCAAATAGGGTGTTTTCAAGCGACTGTCTTTGCTCACGTTCTAGTTGCCCTTTTACCAGTGCCAGCTCTTTCGCTTCTTGTTCTGTTTTTAATCTCGCTTCGGCTTCAGCTTGGGCATCCTGCTCTGAGGCCAACTTTTCCTTCGTTGCAGTAAGCACCTGTTGTATTGAGCCTGCACGTTTACGTTCTGCTGCCAACTTTTCTTGTATCAGTGTAAGAGCCACAGCCTCATCTTCTGTGCGTCGCTGCTGGATTTGCAATAAGCGGCTTGATTCCTCATTCTTTTGAACTGCAATTTGGGCGCTGTGCTGTTCCAACTTTGCCTGCGCCATCGCGTTATCGAGTACGCGTTTCTCAGCAATACATTTTGTCTCATTGGCAGTTCTGGCGACTAAATCGGCTTGTTGCTGCATTTGCAATAATTCAACATGCGTCTGTTCGGCATCCGCTAACGCCTCTGCCTCTATAGCGTTTTGCTCTTCCAAGAGAGATTTTGCCTTGATGACATCGGCAACTTTTTGTTCGGCTTCGGCTCTGCGTTGCTCGACTTTGGCTAACTCAAGAACATTATTTTCTTTGTTTGCAGCAGCGAGATTGGCTTTACTTAACAATGCTGTCTGAATTACCACAGCATTGAGCGCTTGTTGCTCAGCATCAGCGAGTTCTCGGGCTTTTTTTGCCGCATCGCGTTCCATGATGATTAATTCTTTGCTGACCTGCATCGCGCGTTGCTCTTCGACGGCACGCTGTTTTGCAAATTTAATCGCCTCTTGATCTGTCTCACGCCGAGCCTGTGCTTCGGCTGCAGCCACAGATTCAGCCTCAAAACGTGCGCGGGCATTGACATCGGCATGCTGTTCAGTTTCAACGCGCAACATCGCTGCGGTTTGCAATTCTCTTTCGGCCTTGATTCTGGACTCAGTCACGCCACGAATTTTTTCCTCAGCGTCGCGTCTGGCCTGCGCTGCTGCGGTTGCGACGGCTTCAGCCAATTCGCGTTTATTGGCCGCAATGTGTAACTCTTGCTCAGCCTGCATGCGTAACTGAATCGCTTCACCTGCCCGTTTTTCAGACTCGGCGCGGGCCTGCGCAATCGCCTCGTATTCTTGTTCCAGACTTACCCTTGCCAGTGCGTCATGACGCGCCCTAGCTTCAACCGGTGCACGATTTATCGCAAATTCCAGAGCCATCGCTTCGGCCTGATCGCGCTCTCGATTAACTTGTTGTGATTCATTTCTGACTTTAGCGAGCATTTCTGCCGTCTCGCGCGCTTCTTTATCTCTACGTTCTCTCTCTCTTGCTAGTTCGACGATACGAGCATCTACCCTTGCCCTCTCTTCCGCTTCCTGTATGGCTGCATTCGATGCGGCCTCACGTTCAGCCGCCCAACGACGTGCATTTTGCGTCTCTTTTGCCAAACTTTCCGCTGCAATTTTTGCTTTTTTTGAAATTTCGCTTTCAGCTTTGAGTTGCTCTGCGGCTCTTAGTTTCGCTTTTTTTTCAAATTCAACGCGCTGCTCCGCTTGCTCTCTCGCTTGAGTCTCCAGCATTGCTCTTTCATTCAATTCTTCTGTTTCCTGGCTATTGGCAGCAATTCTCGCT
>JACMRF010000052.1 GCA_014376575.1 Undibacterium sp. | reverse complement strand
TGGTTTTTGCTTTGCTATTACTCGATCCTTGATGCCGTTGTACACGTCTTCCGTCAGAATTTTCTTGGAAACCAATTCGTCCTTGCCTTTATACGGACGACCTTTGATGATCGCTGCTGAACGCACATCGCCAATTTTTGGCAGTTCAGATAATTCTTTCTTGGTGGCGCTGTTGATGTCGAGTAAGGCTGCTTTTTCTGCATTGGTCGATGCAGTTGCCGTTGCTGATGCAGTTGCTGATGCAGTTGCTGATGCAGTTGCTGATGCAGTTGCTGATGCAGTTGCCATTGCCGACATAGATGCTTTTTTCGGCTCTGCTTTTGCTTGCACAGCACCATTCAATAACATAGACATGCCGACAACCAGCAGCAGAGATTTCAATAATTTGTTCATCATCATTTCCTGATGTAATGCGCTGTGATTTTGTGATTAATCATGGACGCGGATTGTAAAAATAACCAAAAAACTTTATCAATGGTGCGCTATAAAGAATAGCATGCACGATCATTTGATACGTTTATTTTCCCTTGATGATTTTAGAAAATAGGCCCGTTTGATTGCCTTTTTCGATGGCTTTATTTAGTTTTTCAATCATGCCGTTATCTTTGTCGGCACGAATGGCAAATCGAATCCCATCTTTCAATAATGGAACTGGCAGAACACGGAAGTTATTTTCTCCGGGCTTACTGTGATCTGTTTCTTCACTGAGCATGATTTCGTTAACTTGTTGCTCTACGATTTTCACATTGGTTTCCGAGCTTGCAAATAACATCGCGTCCATACGTTTTGTCAGTAGTTTTTTCAAGCGTGGCGCATAGGCGTTCACATCATTTTCAATCTTAAATAGTTTATTTTT
Organism: Undibacterium sp.; assembly: GCA_014376575.1. Next base: position 31,616 of record JACMRF010000052.1, on the reverse strand, counting down.
TTGATTGTCGAACGCATCGCCGTAATGTGATCCACGGATAATGCCAATTTTTTTTCCTTTGAGATCTTGTAGCGTTGAAAACGGAAAAGTGCCATCACTACGAGTGACCAACCACACGTAGTTGTAAAAAACAGGTTCCGAGAAATGAAGTGTTTTTTCTCTTTCGCTCGTGATGCTGACGCCGAAAATCAAATCACCATCATAATTTGCCATCAGGACAGCTCTGTTCCAGGGATAGTTTTTTATCTCAAATTTGATGGCTAATTGTTTTTCAAAATATCCCAAAAACTTAGCAACTTTCAGCGGCATAGGGAGCTGTTCACCTTTGTCGTTTTTATTTTCGCCAAAAAGAAGCGGCACTGGCGTTTGAGCACTTGAATTTTGGGGCGGGAGCATGAGTGCGAAAAAAACCATCGCTATAAGAGCGACATGAGCGACAAAAACGCCATGAAGACCATGAACGAGTTGAATGAGTTGAGCGAGATAGCTCGCATCAAAAATGACATTGCGTCGATTGCAGTAAGTAGCTTGCATTAACTTCATGTGAAGAAATTTTCTTTCTTGCCTGTGCCGGACATCGATCAGAAGAGAAAGATATTGTTAAGCAGACCTTGTTTATGGTGAGGTATGACTCTCGTTGAGAGACATTAAATCAATCCTTCAAACAGCATGACATCAACATGGTCTCCAGCCGCCACATTTGCTTGTTCATGCGCCAGCACAACCATGCAATTGGCTTCCGACATAGACCGCAATATGCCCGACCCTTGTGAACCGGTAATGGCTACCTGCAGATGGCCATCGTTACCAATAGATAAAATGCCGCGTTGATATTCCGTTCTGCCGGGACGTTTTCGAATCATCGTTTTGGATGTTGCGCGTACCAGTGGTAATGCAGGACATGTGGCGCCCATCATATGGAATAGCGCATCGCGGACAAAAACGTAGAAAGTGACCATGACTGCGACCGGGTTGCCTGGCAAGCCAAATAGGTAGGCACTTTTTCCGTGAGAATGAATTTTGCCGAAAGCCATCGGGCGACCCGGGCGCATCCCTATGGTCCAAAATGCCACGTCACCTAATTCGGCCATGCATTGTTTGGTATAGTCGGCCGCGCCAGCGGATACTCCACCAGAAGTGATGATAGCGTCTGCGTTTTCACAGGCATTACGGAAGGCATCTTTTAGCGCCGCAGGCTCATCTTTGATCACGCCCATATCAAGGACATCGCAACCTAAGCGTTGCAGCATGCCATATAGCGTATAGCGATTGCTATCGTAGACGCAGCCTTGGTCCAGCGTTTCGCCTAATGAGCGCAATTCATCGCCGGTCGAAAAAAAAGCGACACGCAATCGCCTTTGCACCGGTACTTCGGCAATCCCTAACGATGCCAATAGCCCTAAATCGGCGGGACGTAGTATTTTTCCTTGCAGAAGCGCGGTTCTTCCTTTCATTAAATCTTCACCCTTGAGGCGACGATTATCGCCTGGCTTGATTTTGCCGGCGGGAACGGTGACAGTGAATTCATTGGCATTGAGGGTGAATTCTTGCGGTATGACTGTGTCGCAATGGAGTGGCATGACACCGCCAGTCATGATGCGAACACACTCGCTCTGGTTGACTTGGCCATCAAATGTACACCCCGCAAAGGCGGTTCCGATGATGTTCAGTTCAATAGCGGTATCGGGAATCAGGTCACAACCGCGGAATGCGTAACCATCCATTGCGGAGTTGTCATGCGCAGGAACGCTAATGCCAGAAATGATATCTGCGGCAAGAGTTCGGCCTAGCGCCTGTCGTATGGCTAGTTTTTCAATGGCATGGATAGGCGTAATAAACTGTTGAATGATTTGCTGCGCTTGTTGGACGGGAAGGGCTGCCGGATCGTAATCTGATTGGCAGCTGACGACTTCGTGCAAGCTTGCTTGAGGCGGTTTATTGGTATTCATCGTATGAGGATTCCAGATCGCGTAATTCATTAAGTGTATTGATATTGCGGAATGCAGCAGTGTCATCAAAGTTGACTTCAATGACTTTCAATGAGGCATGCCATGCACCGACCTTGCGACCGCCATTGAGCAGAAATTGGCTGAGACGCGGTAATAGTGAAGACTTCATCAGCGAGAAAACCGGATGTGCTTGCTTTCTTTCGATACCCTCATTTTTTTCTATTGTTGTAGCGACAGCAAGGTCGGCATCGTCCAAGAAAAGTGCTTCTGAGAGGCGCTCAATCAAATCGAGCGGGAGAAAGGGTGAGTCGCATGGGGCACTGACGAGGTAGGGTGTTTCGCAATGGGCGAGGCCAGTTTGCAGGCCAGCCAGAGGACCGGCAAATCCCTCGATCTGGTCGGGCCAGACTTGTGCGCCAAACGTTTCATATATCGCTAAATGCTGATTGGCATTGATGATTATTTCACCTACTTGTGGCGACAGCCTTGCCATGACATGCTTTGCCATCGCCATGCCGTTGAAGGCTTGCAAGCCTTTGTCGACTTGCCCCATTCTGGTACCACGTCCGCCAGCGAGAATGAGTCCTGTGATGTGATGTTTATCGATAGCAGTCATTGTTGTTTTGCATAAAAGGCGACATATGATTGAATGCTGAGAAAACTTAAATTTTATCAGACCAAAGACGCAATGGCCATCAGGCTTTTCAGCCTATATTGGTCTGCAAGCCGCATGGATGTTGCGCCTTAGTTCTTGCCAAATTTTTCAATGTGATATTTTTTGCAATCATCGATTTGATTGATCAATTTTTGCGATCTTATCCACCGATATATGACATTTCAATTTTTTTCTTTGGCGCCGATAACTGTAGCGTATTTTGGCTCCGTTGTTCGGAATAACGATCACGTCTAGCTCGCCATAATTGAGCCACGACGCTGGAGATAGCGGTGTCCGAGTGCGTATTTTGTGGATCGCGCAAGAGCGCGCGCAAATCATGCCCTTCTGTGGCAAACAGACAGGTGTAGAGCTTGCCTTCGGTAGATAAGCGAATGCGGCTGCAGTCGTGACAGAATGCCTGCGTGACGCTAGCGATGAGGCCGATTTCACCACTGCCATCGGTATAGCGCCACCGCTTGGCTGTTTCGCCATTGTAGTTGGCATCGAGCGGCTGCAAAGTCATGCCCGCATCGTTGATGCGTTGAACGACTTCTGAAGAGGGAATGACTTCGTCGAGTGTCCAGCCATTCGATGCACCGACATCCATATATTCGATAAAACGCAAAATATGCGGCGTATTCTGAAAGTGTCGCGCCATCGGAACTATTTCCTGATCGTTTAAACCAGCCTTTACAACCATGTTTATCTTGATGGGGCCAAGTCCTGCATCATGGGCTGCCGCTATGCCATCGAGAACATCCGAGACAGAAAAATCCACATCGTTCATCTGCTTAAATGTCGCATCGTTTAAAGAATCAAGTGATACCGTTACCCTGGTCAACCCGGCATCTTTTAAACCTTGCGCTTTTCGTGCAAGGAGCGAGCCATTGGTTGTCAGCGTTATATCTAGCTCGCGCCCATCAGGTGTTGATAGGCCGCGTAACATGGCGATCAATTTTTCGATATTTTTGCGCAACAGGGGTTCGCCCCCCGTCAGTCTTAATTTTGTGACGCCATGAGCGACAAAAATGTTAGCGACACGAGTAATCTCTTCAAAATTTAATAGCGATGTTTGTGGAAGAAAAAGGTAATCTTTATCAAAAATTTCTTTCGGCATGCAATACACGCAACGAAAATTGCACCTGTCTGTCACCGAGATACGTAAATCGTGCAAAGGGCGCCCAAAGGCGTCAAGCACAAGCCCTGTCGGTTGTTCCAAGCGGGCAGGGATATGCAATGCCGTTTGCAGTTGACGGTGATCGACGAGAGGGATAAATTTTGCAGTCATAGAAGTTGATTTTACGCTGTGAACTAGTGCTGCAGACAATACCATGAGTTCTACATCGTGTTTTGTAGAGTAAAAAAAACCCGACAACATTTCTGCTGTCGGGTTTTTTTACTTATTTACATCTTATTTCTTAGTTTCCATTAATACTAACGGCTCTGAAGATTGCGGTGTAACCGGTTTGCGTTCACGTGGAATACGTGCCGGTTTTGCAATTAAGGCTGCCGCTGCTTGTGCCGCGCGCAATTTTTCAGGATCCGTGCTTGCCAGAGCGAGACCGGCCTGGTTGAGCATGACATTTAGCCCTTCGATTGGCATAGGAGCCGGCACAACTGCTGCAGATGTTGTCAATGATGGTTGAGGTGTAATAAGCTCGGCTGGCGTACTGATCACTTCTGGCGTCATTAAAGATTCTGCAGCAACAATTGTCGTTGCGTCAGCGTGTGCCACAATAGTGTCGACTACCGGAGCAGGCACTAAATCCAAGCTTGCCTGCACTGGAGCAACAATGTCAACTGACGCTACCGTTTCGACCGGAATAACGGCAATGACTGCAGGTGCAGCTATCAATGCCGGCGCTTCTGGTGCTTCTGGTGCTGACGGTATCTGTTCAGTCGCATTCGTCGGCGTGACTACTTCTACAGTCGTTTGCATTACATGCGCAATGGACGGTGTGCTAGGTTGCGCAGTAACAGGTTCCAAAGCGACCAGTTCACTGACGGGAATAAAGACTGGCTGTGTTTCATTACCAGTTTTTTCTGAAGCATCATTTTTTGTTGATGCTTCGTCATTTTCATTGCCATCAGTTGTATCGCGATCACGGCGATTGCGATTACGGCCACCACGACGACGACGACGACGGCTTTCTTCTGCTTGCTCGCCAGTTTCGTTATCCCCGGTAGTCGCACCAATCAACGCAGAATCAAGCGTCAATACCTCAGCTGAAACTGGCATTTGAGCGGCGCCTTGTGCTGGGCCATTAGCTGGCGCAACGGTAAGCAATGCGTCTTCAGTTTTTGATTCTTGATTGGCATTGTCCTTGCGGCCACCACGCTGGCGCGGCTGGCGTTCACGCTTAGGTTCTTGACCTTCACGTTCTTCACGCGGCGGCCTAGCTTGTTTCTGCTGATGTTGTGCTTGCACTTGTTCCGTAGGGACCACTTTGTTCGCGTCATCTTTGTCTGCGCGTACATTTATAGGGCGATCTTCACGTTCTTCACGATCGCGTCCGCGTCCATTGCGACTGCGGTTGCGGTTGTTGCGGTCACCAGAAGTTCTGTCGCGAGAGTGCTTTGGTTTTTCTTCGGCAACCACCGGGACTGCTACTGTAGGTTCAGCTGGCTTTGAAAAGAAAAAGCTAAATAACTTCGCAAAAAAGCCTTCTGAGGCTGGTTGTGACGTCGTCAATGCCGGTGCTGCAAATGAAGTAGCTATTTCTTTACGCTCTACCAGCGGTGCGGTATCAGGCGTAATACTCTTGACCATTGCTTCTTGACGAGGTTTGATCTCTTCTTTCTGGCTCTTGCTGTAACCGATATCGGTATCGGCTTGCTCTGCCATCGCATAACTTGCGTGCACTTCTTCCAGACGTGGATCATCGTGTTTCAGACGATCCAGCTTGTAATGCGGTGTCTCAAGATGCGTGTTAGGGATCAATATGACAGTGACGCGGTGACGCGTCTCTATCTTCAGAATCTCGCCACGTTTTTCATTGAGCAAGAAAGCGGCAACATCAACCGGAACCTGCACATGAATCGCAGCGGAATTTTCTTTCATTGCTTCTTCCTGAATGATACGCAGGACTTGCAAAGCAGACGATTCAGTATCGCGAATATGCGCAGTGCCGTTGCAACGTGGACAGGTCACGTGGCTGCCTTCAGACAGCGAAGGACGCAGACGTTGGCGCGACAGCTCCATCAACCCAAAACGAGAAATTTTACCCATTTGAACGCGGGCGCGGTCATAGCGCAATGAGTCTTTTAAGCGTGTTTCAACTTCGCGCTGATTCTTTGCGTTTTCCATGTCGATAAAATTGATCACGATCAGACCACCTAAATCGCGCAAGCGTAATTGGCGGGCAACTTCTTCAGCAGCTTCACAATTGGTATTGAATGCCGTTGTTTCAATGTCAGCTCCACGTGTAGAGCGCGCTGAGTTGACGTCGACGGATACCAAGGCTTCAGTATGATCGATAACGATCGCGCCGCCAGAAGGCAAGGGTACGGTGCGTGAATAGGCGGTCTCGATCTGGTGCTCGATCTGAAAGCGCGAGAACAGAGGCACATCATCACTGTAACGCTTAACGCGATGCACCATATCTGGCATCACATGACTCATGAATTGCTGAGCTTGTTCGTAAATGTCGTCAGTGTCGATTAAAATTTCACCAATATCTGGTTGGAAATAATCTCGAATCGCGCGGATGACCAATGACGATTCTTGATAGATTAAGAAGGCTCCAGCCGCAGATTTACCGGCGCCATCAATCGCAGTCCAGAGTTGCATCAGATAATTTAAATCCCATTGCAATTCATCGACATTACGCCCGATGCCTGCAGTACGCGCAATTACGGACATGCCAGTAGGCAAATCGAGTTTATCCATGGTTTCGCGCAGTTCTTGACGTTCTTCTCCTTCAACGCGGCGTGATACACCACCACCACGTGGATTGTTCGGCATCAGAACCAGATAGCGGCCAGCCAATGAAATAAAAGTTGTTAGCGCGGCGCCTTTATTGCCACGCTCTTCTTTTTCCACTTGGACCATGATTTCCTGGCCTTCGCGCAGGGCATCTTTGATTGAGGCAGTGCGAACGTCGATACCTTCTTTAAAGTAGCCGCGAGCGACTTCTTTAAAAGGCAGAAATCCATGACGCTCTTCACCGTAATTGACGAAGCAAGCTTCGAGCGACGGTTCAATGCGAGTGATAACACCTTTGTAGATGTTGGATTTACGCAGTTCACGTCCTGTGGTTTCGATATCGATGTCGATGAGCTTTTGCCCATTAACGATAGCGACGCGCAATTCTTCTTGCTGCGTCGCATTAAATAGCATACGTTTCATTTAATTACTCCGTGACCTGTTGGTCATCTTCGTTGCCATCTCTGTAAGGTGAGAATGACAAACATACTTATATGGGATGTATGCGAGAGCGGAGAGTTTGAGGGGGCGGGAAATGCCACTGGAGCAACAAAATTAAATTTTGGCAGATGAATTCTATCCACATTACATGCTGAATTCGCATCACTCTATCATTTTTTATTATCCTGTTGCGCGCTGGGCGCGGACAATTTTGATCATGAATCGAGTGCACATGTCCCCCGCGTTATCCTAACTGCATGTTTTTGTACAACATGTAATTACAACGCCAGGCGATGAGCAACTTACTAAGCACCAGACCATCTTAGATTAATTGTATCTGGCAAAATCGATCACATTACTTCAAAACCATCAACCAATAAGTGTGTATGTTTGTATCAACATACACCTCTTATCAGACTTATCCTTAATATTCAAACTATCTGATCCACATCACAGAACACTGTCCGATTGCTACAATTGGTCGCAACCTTGACTTGCAATGTGATGTGCATACACATCTTTTCCATCGAATTTGCAAATTGGCGAGGCCGATGGACATGCCTCTGTGTAAAATAGTCGTTTATTCATACACTCGCTAAAGCTAACTACTAAAGCGAAAACAATTATATATTCAAAATGAAGGACTTAGAGATAAATAATGGGAGAGCACATCAAAAACAAGCCGAAAGTGACGCTCTCCGTCAGGCTTCACAAGTTCCAGCCAAGGTGCAGCTACTAACGATCTCGGAAGAAGAGGCTGGCCAGAGGATAGATAACTATTTATTACGTATTTGTAAAGGTGTCCCAAAGAGCCACATTTATCGAGTTTTACGCTCAGGTGAAGTAAGGGTAAATAAAGGGCGGATCGATCAGTTGTACAGACTTCAGGTTGGTGACGTAGTGCGTGTTCCCCCTATTCGCATGGCAGAAAAGCAAGAAAGTCACGTGCCAGGTGCTGAATTTGTCATCATATTTGAAGACAGCCATTTGCTGGTCATTGATAAACCTGCTGGCGTCGCTGTGCACGGAGGCTCAGGCATTAGTTATGGCGTTATCGAACAGTTGCGTGCGTCACGACCTGACGCCAAATTTTTGGAATTAGTGCACCGCCTGGATAGAGAAACATCCGGAGTATTGTTGCTGGCAAAAAAACGCTCCGCCCTGGTTAATTTACATGAACAGATGCGTGATGGTGTTACAGATAAGCGTTACCTGACGTTAGTGCATGGCGACTGGAAAAATACGCGTCAACATGTAAAGTTGCCTTTGCACAAATACAATACCGCAGATGGCGAGCGTCGTGTGCGCGTGCAAGCGGACGGTATGCCTTCCCACACTATTTTTTCCTTAAAAAAGAAATATTCCGAATTTGCTCTTCTAGAAGCCGAACTCAAAACAGGTCGTACTCATCAAATACGCGTGCACTTATCTTCTAGTGGTTTCGCCATTGCTGGCGATGATAAGTACGGGGATTTTGCCTTGAATCGCGCGCTGCTAAAGCCCGCAGCAGGACGTGGAGCATTTAAACGCATGTTTTTACATGCGCATCAAATCACTTTTATTCACCCGGAAACAAACATCCCGATGACACTCAATGCTGCGTTACCCGTTGAGTGTAAGACTTTTTTGGCTAGCTTAAGCTGAAGAAAAACTTGGTTGTTTATAAAAGGTAAAATACGAACTTTCATGGATAAGGTAGTAAGAAGCAAGCTTTTGCAGTTTGCCTTACATAAGAAATATGGCAAAAAAGCAATTTGATTTTATCGTTTTCGATTGGGATGGAACGCTGATGGACAGTACGGCGACCATTGTTAAATGCATACAGGCGTCGGCGAAAGATCTCGGCTTGCCAATTCCTGATGAGCGCTCTGCATCATATGTGATAGGGCTTTCTTTGAGTGAAGCGATGCGGACGGTCATGCCGGATGTTGATCCCAAGTATTACCCCCGTATGGTCGAGCGCTATCGATACCATTACCTCGCTAAAGATCACGAACTACCTTTGTTTCCCGGCGTCAGGGAGATGCTGAGCGAACTATCGCAAGACGGCTATTTTCTTGCGGTAGCAACAGGGAAAAGCCGGGTAGGACTTAATCGCGCCATGCATAGCGCGAATTTATTGTCTTCATTTGACGCTACTCGATGTGCCGATGAAACTTTTTCAAAGCCTCATCCAGCGATGCTGCAGGAACTGACGCGCGAATTAGGTCAGGATATGAAACGCACTTTAATGATAGGCGACACGACGCATGATTTACAAATGGCGGTAAATGCTGGTGCAGCTTCTGTTGCGGTGGAATATGGCGCTCACGATACGAGCCTCTTGCAAGAGTTCGGCCCCTTGTTTTCTGCAAAGACCGTCGCTGAATTGCATGATTGGCTTAATCAACATGCTTAATTGAGCTAAGAAAATGATGACGTATGAGATATTAATCTGTGCTTCTGGTGACCTTGCTGAAGGTGGCAAAGGAGTACGTTTTCCAGTGATCGCTGGAGCGCATGACGCAACAGGCTTCGTGATCCGTTACGATAGTGTCGCCCACGGTTATTTGAATCGATGTGCGCATGTTCCGATTGAACTTGATTGGGCTCCGGGCGAATTTTTTGAATCTAGCGGCCTTTACATTATGTGTGCCACACACGGTGCAATTTATACGCCAGATACTGGATATTGTTCAGGAGGGCCGTGTCGCGGTAGTCGCCTGAGAAAAATAAATATTGTTGAAAAAGAAGGTCAAATTTTTTGGCAATCTGACGAGTATGTTAAACCTGCTTTAGTTTGAATATATGAACGAAGAAATTCCTGCACTCTCTACCAGTGATGCATCAAAATCCGGATGGGAAAAAACATTGATAGAGACATTGGCAATGGAGGCGCTACGTGAGCAGCGTTTGCGCCGCCGTTGGGGCATATTTTTTAAGTTAATTTTTTTGCTGCTGATAATTTTCGGGCTCTATTTGTTGAGTGATTTTGGTTCTACTGATATGGAAAATGTAGGGCGCCATACCGCATTGATTGAAATCGATGGTGCAATCGAATCGGACGGAAATAGTAGCGCACAGGCCGTCATTCCAGCATTAAACAGAGCCTTCGCTGATAGTGGTTCCGTTGGTGTCGTAATGCGTATCAATAGTCCTGGAGGAAGTCCGGTTCAAGCTGGAATGATTAATGATGAAATAGGTCGTTTGCGTAAAGAGTACCCAAAAAAACCTATCTATGTTGTGGTGGATGAAATGTGTGCCTCCGGCGGCTATTACATTGCTGTTGCAGCTGACAAAATTTATGTCAATAAAGCCAGTATTGTCGGTTCTATCGGGGTATTAATGGATGGCTTTGGGTTCACCGCGTTGATGGATAAATTTGGTATTGAGCGACGTTTACTTATTGCGGGAGAAAACAAGGGTTTCATGGATCCATTTTCTGCGCAGACAGAAAAACAAAAAAGTTTTTCACAAGCCATGCTAAACGAAATTCACCAGCAATTTATTGATGTGGTGCGCAAAGGACGCGGACAAAGATTGAAAGAGACGAGTGAAACGTTTTCTGGCTTGTTTTGGATAGGTTCTAAGGCCGTTGCGATGGGTTTGGCAGACGATTTTGGTACGGTTGATTCTGTTTCGCGCGATGTGCTGAAGGCTGAAAATATCGTCAACTATACTCAAAAAGAAGGTTTGCCAGAACGAGTGCTGAAGAAATTTGGCGCGTCGATAGGTAGTGGCGTTGTTACATCACTTTGGAAGGGGCACTCTCCTTCATTGAGGTAGAGTTGATATTGGTTGTTCACTGTTACTGAATAAATCATTTTAATTTTTTTAATCCTGTATTAAAACTAGATAGTTTTAATTTTCTTTGATATTGTTTTTCTCTGGCCTATATTGATTACGTAACTAGTTCAAAAGAGGAGGTCGATATACAAGAAAATCTTTGTATCCTAGGCGGATGGAATTTGAGCTCCGGTAGTGTTAAATTTGCCGGTCAGTTATGAAGTGGAATGTCCTATATTTGTGAAGTATCCTTCCGAGCTTTGATCTCGGAGACGAGGTTTCTAAGACTCCTCATTATCCTGTTTTTACAAGGACAAAAACGGTGGTGCAATGCCACCGTTTTTTCTGTCTTAAATCTCTTTATTAGTCGACTTAGTTTTCTTTTCTTGTGTCAAATCAAGAAGATCATTGATAATTTCGATATTATTGAGTTTTTCTTCTTGGATGCAGCTTAATTTCAATGTCTTTCATTTCCCCTTCCTTTATTAGTGCAATTTTTGCCAGCTTTCAAGCGCGTGAAAAAATTGATTGCTATCATTGTGATGAGCGGATGAGAAAAGACAACGCTTTATTTGTTAATTTTAATGGCTGTGTACATCCAGTTTGTTGCCATGGTTGCCTGGCGGTGTTGCAAACAATAGAACGAAACGGTATGACTGCACAATATTTGCATGTCAAAGCCCCATCGCGTATGACTGAGCCGCTTCAATGAACACTGCGCATTCTGTTTCCCCTACCGTTGATCGCTCTGAATTATTACAGCATGAGAAACTCAGCTTATCTGGAATGCATTGTGCAGCTTGTGTTCAGTTGATCGAATTTCGGGTCAGACAACTGCCAGGCGTGATTTCGTTCAACATTAATGTCGCTAGTCATCGCGCAGATTTGTCCTGGGAAACATCACAAATTTCTTTACGAAAAATTATTACCTCCATTGTTGATCTTGGTTACGCCGCTTTTCCGGCCAACCAGTCTCCTGATGAGTATGAGCGGTATGAAAGTAAGATGGATTTGTGGCGGTTGTTTATTGCTGGCTTCGCCATGATGCAGATCATGATGTATGCATTTCCGGCTTATCTTGTTCCTGTTGCGCAAGTAAACGGCGATTTAACGCCAGATTTGGATCGCTTGTTGAAATTGGCGAGTCTCATCATTACCATTCCTGTCATTTGTTTTTCTTCATTGCCCTTTTTTAGGGGTGCCATCCGCGATATTAAAAACCGATACGTCGGAATGGATGTACCCGTTTCTCTCGGGATTTTATTGACTTTTTTTGCCAGCGTTTGGGCCACCTTTATGGGTGGCACAGTCTATTTTGACTCGGCTATCATGTTTGTTTTTCTTTTACTCGGCGCACGCTATATTGAGGCTAGGGTACAACGCAAGACCACTGCGGCTTTACGCGTGTTAACACAGTTGACACCATTACTGGCACAACGATTGCTCTCTTATCCTGCTAGTCGTGACATTGAACTTGTTGACGCGCAATCCTTGCACGTCGACGATTATTTGCTAGTGGCTGCCGGTGAACAAATTCCGGCGGATGGTATTGTCGTTGAAGGTCAGAGCGAATGTGACGAATCTTTGATGACGGGTGAGTCTCATGCGGTTTTAAAAGGTAAAGGTGAGCAATTGATCGCTGGTTCAATTAATATCAGCGGCGCCTTGCTGATGCGAGCTGAGCGTGTAGGCATGGCCACTCAATTATCTGGATTGATCGCGATGATGGAGCACGCTGCCACAGAAAAACCACCGCTGGTGCAATTGGCCGATAAACATGCAAGTCGCTTCCTGCTTGCGATTCTTTTTATTGCTATGTTTACGGCGCTGGCATGGTGGCAAATTGATAGCAACCGCGCGCTCTGGATTGCTATCAGCGTCATCGTGGTGACCTGTCCGTGCGCTTTATCGTTGGCGACTCCAGGTGTGATGTCGGCAGCAATTGGGCAGCTGGCGAAGCAAGGTGTTTTGGTTGCAAAAGGACGCGCTATTGAAACACTGGCAAGAGCGACACACTTTATTTTCGATAAAACTGGCACATTAACATATGGAAAGCTGAAATTATTCGATTCCATTCTGTTGCGTCCGCATGGTGCTCGCGATGCTATCTCAGAAGTTGACGTGGATGCTATTAGTTTGTCGCTTAGTTCGCATTCACAACACGCTGTTTCAAAAGCAATTGCAGATGCATTATCGGTCAAGCCCCGACAGGATGCCTCTTTAAAAAATAACGCTCAGTGGGGTGATTTTAAAGAAATTGCCGGTGCCGGTATTGAAGCTAAATTGAACGGAAAAATGTATCGACTTGGACGGATCGATTTTGTCCAAAGTTTGCATGGATATTCATGTGAAGTGCCGCTGCAGTTTTCTGGGAAAACCATATCTGCTTTAGCAAATGAGGATGGCTGGATTGCCTTATATGCGCTTGAAGATTGCCTGCGGCAAGATGCGGTAGAAGCGATTAGAACTCTGCAGGATCGAGGGTTGACAATCATGCTGTTGTCTGGCGATAGGGCGGATGTCGTCCAAAAAGTTGCCTTCGAATGTGGCATAGCAAGTGCCCAGGGTAATCTTAGTCCGGGTGATAAGCACGATATTGTTAAGCGCTTGCAGGCCAGTGGTGCGGTGGTTGCGATGGTTGGTGATGGTATGAATGATGGCCCGGCATTGTCATTGGCCGATGTGTCGATCGTGATGGGGCAAGGCGCGCCGATATCCCAATCACGTAGCGATTTATTGTTGATGTCAAATCGGCTGACGGATCTCGCCTATGGCGTAAAGTTATCTAGTCTTGCATTGAAATTAATACGGCAAAATCTGGCGTGGGCTGTTATTTATAACTTACTTGCAATACCTGCGGCAATCACGGGCTTGCTAGAGCCTTGGCATGCCGCACTTGGTATGTCATTGAGTTCATTGATTGTCGTCTTTAATGCGCTGCGCCTTTTTTATGTTAATCAGGACGTACGTCCTATTTATTCTAGCGATATGATCGATCCGCATTATGTGACGAGCTAAATTATGAATATTTTGTATCTTCTTGTTCCATTGAGTATCGTATTGGTATTCGCTATAGGTGCTGTATTTTGGTGGGCGCTTAATCGGCGCCAGTTTGATGATCTGGATGAGGCTGGCCGCAGTATTATTGACGACAAAGACGGCTAAATTGTTAATTTATTTGCGCTAATATTTTTTTCGCACTGTTTTCAAAGTCGTCGTTAGAAATGCTAAATTGCGTTAAATGCATTGCATTAGTAGATTTTGGGAAATTTTTGTTAATTGATTTTAAGTATGCTGGGTCATAATGTTTTTCCAAAAGCTCGGTCACTAATTGCATCATGTTTCCCGCATTTGCCAAGTCTTTCCATACTTGGATCGTAGCGTTGCCATGTAAGCTGATCAGGCAATCAAGTCTTTTATTGAGCGCATCAGAGTCACTGACGAAGTGAATATAATCTTCCATCAGTAAAGCGACTCGTTGAGTTGTCGGTAAGTCCAATGCAATGCACGGCGAGGCGCGCATCGTTTCGATGATGGCGTCTGGTACGCGAAGGTTGCCGACTTTTTTGCTTTCGGACTCGACGAATACCGGGCGCGCAGAATCGAAGTTGCGCAAGCATTGCCAAATTGTGCTTTCAAACTTTTTTTGACTCGGCTGTTCCTGGCTCGGTAAATGACCCAGTACCGAACCTCGGTGGGCCGCTAATTCCTCCAGATCAAGCACCTGCGCACCTTGACGTCGAAGTGTTTGCAATAGCCTTGTTTTCCCGCTGCCGGTGGTGCCGCAAATGACTTGCCATTGCACAAGCTGCGCGATATCGGGCATGGCATCGTTGATATGATGGCGATAGTTTTTGTATCCGCCATCGAGCTGTGTCACTGGCCATCCAATTTTCGCCAGGATATGTGCCATAGAGCCGCTACGGTTGCCGCCGCGCCAGCAATAGACTAAGGGTTTCCATTCTTTAGGTTTATCGAGAAAATGTTGTTCAATATGTTGAGAAATATTCTTCGCTACTAGCGCAGCGCCGACTTTTTTTGCTTCAAAGGCGTTGATTTGCTTGTACATGGTACCGACGCGAATACGTTCCTGATCATCTAATACCGGGCAGTTGATTGCGCCGGGTATATGATCTTCAGCGAATTCTGAAGGGCTACGAACATCAATAATTGCATCAAATTCCGCAAGCCTGGGTAATAGATCGGTGAAATTGTTCAGTTCTGGATATTTCATTTTATTGTTGAAGTAATTTTTGTAAATGAGGCCAGACGTTGTCTAGTAGGGCAGGGTGGGCGCGTGCCAGTAGGTGAATGCGGTCAGCTTGAAACAACTCAGGCCTGTTCGCCACACCTTCCATGAAAAAAGGCACCAGAGTTGAATGCGTCGTTTTTGCCACGCGCGCGTAGATGGAAAAAAATTGTTCGGTATAGTCTCTTCCATAATTGGGGGGGATTTGCATGCCAACCAAGAGCACTTTTGCTTTCGCTGTGTTTGCCATCGCAATCATGTCGCGAAAATTCTTTTCAGAAGCGTTTAACGCTAAACCACGTAAGGCATCATTGCCGCCGAGCTCGATGATGATAACGTCTGGACGATATTTTTTTAGCAGACTGTCTATTCTTGCTTTGCCTCCGCTCGTCGTTTCGCCGCTAATACTGGCGTTGACTACGGTTGCGACGATGTTTTTCTGTTGAAGACGTTGTTCTAATAAGGCAACCCAACCTGTGCCGCGTGCTAGACCATATTCGGCCGATAAACTATCTCCAAGCACAAGCACCACTTTTGATGCAGAATGAGCAACCGCGCCATATGAAGTAAGTACAGAAAACACTAATAATCTGCACCACGCAATTAAAATTTTCCGATTGATTACAACCACCATAAAAGCATGAGCCTTCCTAAAGAAATGACAGAACCCGCAATAACAGTAAAAAACTTGTCCAAACGTGTTTCTGATGCGACTGGTGAACTAAGCATTTTGCATGACATCAATTTTACCGTGCAAGCGGGAGAGACGCTTGCCATTGTTGGCGCTTCAGGGTCTGGTAAATCTACCTTGCTAGGCATATTGGCAGGTTTGGATGTGCCCACGGAAGGGAAAGTTGTACTTGACGGCATTGATATTTTTGCGCTGAATGAAGATGGCAGGGCAATTTTCAGAAAAGAAAATCTGGGTTTTGTGTTCCAGTCCTTTCAATTGCTAATGCATTTAAATGCCTTAGAAAATGTGATGTTACCGTTGGAGTTGCGGGGTGACAAAAAAGCGCGCGAGAAGGCCGAAGCAATGCTGGCGCATGTTGGCTTGGCGAGCCGTTTGCGACATTACCCCAAATTTCTCTCTGGCGGAGAGCAGCAAAGGGTGGCTTTAGCGCGTGCGTTTGTCACTGAACCGCCGCTGTTGTTCGCTGATGAGCCGACAGGCAGTTTGGATGCGGTGACTGGTGAAGCGGTCATTCAGTTAATGTTTGCGCTTAATCGTGAGCGTGGGTCAACCTTGGTTCTGGTGACGCATGATTTATCGATTGCTGCCCGATGCGCAAGGACTTTGCGTATCGTCGCCGGACATTTGGATCAACACTAATAAAACCAAAAATAAGGGGAGTATTATTTTTTACGCACGTAGGTATTGCGCAAATGAGCAGTTTTTAATGATACTCCGGGTGAGTATATTTTTCTAATCGGGTGCGATACGCATTTTGATCATCATTCTGCTTCAATCACACCGTCATGAGCTGAATCTGTAATGAACTTGTTGAGGGATGTTCTTACCGCTGGAATTAATTCACTCGCTGTCAACCCTACAGGGCCGATTCCTTGTTTGAGCAAATTGTCTGCAGCAAGACCGTGCAACCATACTGCCATTCTTGCCGCCTTAGTTTCAGGAACACTTTGCGCCAGCAATGCGCCGCAGATACCGGCGAGGACATCGCCAGTACCCGCAGTGGCTAGTGCCGGATTTCCGGTAGTATTAATGCAAATCGGTTCGTTGACGCTTGCAATAATAGTTCCACTACCTTTGAGGACCGCACATACTTTAAATTTATCCGCTAGGCTCTGCGCACTTTTTAGTCGGTCTGACTGAATCTCTTGGGCACTGATTCCTAATAACCGAGCTGCTTCCAATGGATGAGGCGTGATGATCGTTGCCACATTTCTTTCGGCTCGTTCCAATAATAATTTTTGCAATCGGGTCGTCGTAGCAATTAAATTGAGCGCATCAGCGTCGATGACTATTGCAGTGGTGTCGTTTAAAGCATTCGTCAGTAGTTGCATTGCTTCGCTAGAGTCGCCAAGACCTGGCCCAATTACCACAACTGATTTACTAAAATCGTAATCCCTGGCGGCACGACACATTAATTCAGGGTGCTGGTTGTCGAATAAAGGCGCTCTCCCCACAAAACCAACATAAACTCTACCGACACCACAATGTATTGCCGACCGAGCAGCGAGCAGTGGCGCACCTATCATGCCTGTGGCACCCCCGACAATGAGCACATCCCCATTGCTACCTTTATGGCTGTCGTGCATGCGAGGTTGCAGCGCCTTGGAAAACATGCGTGGATGACATAAGTAAATACTAGGCTTAGGGAATAAATTGAGCGGGATTTCTAAATTTGCAACTACAACATGGCCGCAATAATCTCGGCCCGCCGCTGTATGCAGTCCCGGTTTATCGCCAATAAATGTGATGGTATGTGTTGCGCGGATCGCAATCGCTATGTCGCCGATAAGCTGTCCCGTGTCTGCGTTGAGACCACTAGGTACGTCCAGAGCCAAAACAGGAAATTGGCATTGTTGCGACAGCTGATTTACCTGTTGTATCAGGCTTGCCATTGTTCCGCTCATAGCTCGCGTGAGACCAATACCGAATAGCCCATCAATGACAAGCGCCCACGGTTCATTTGTCGTTGGAAGTTCAGTTGCATCGATAAATTTAGCTTTGCTAGCTTGCGCGCGTTGCAAACTTTGTTTCGCGTCTTCTGAATATTGAATGCGATCAGCGCATAAAATAACCGTAAGCTCATATCCGCATGCTGACAGTAGCTGCGTTACTTCAAGAGCATCACCACCATTGTTGCCCGGCCCTGCAAGAACGAGTATTTTGGTATTTGGTGTCGGGATCAGTTTTTTTACGAAAGCGGCAGCGGCACTTCCCGCTTCCCGCATCAGACTACCTGCAGGTAATACTTCAGCTGCGGCCTCCTCAATTTGTCGTATCTCTTCGATTCGATATAGAGCGTTACGTAGCAGGGTGGACGGCACAGTCATAGTCATGGCGATGATTTGATAAGAGGCGGAGGAGCTGCTATCCCCAACGATTGTATCGCTTCTACACCATTCTGGAATGCGTTTTCAATCGGTAGCAACATATACGGTATTGTCATACTCAACATGAGAAAGCCCACACCGATAGTGATTGGAAATCCAATACCAAACAAGTTGAGTTGCGGTGCGGCACGCGTAAGTATTCCTAATGCAACATTGGTGATCAATAATGCTGCAACAATCGGTAAGGACAAACGCATACTAATGATAAAGATTTGCTCTCCCCAAACGGCTAGCTTCTGAAAGCTAAAACCCATCGTCAGCGCGGTTGAAATCGGGATCGTTTTGAAACTCTCTACCAGCGCGGCAAATACCGACAGGTGCACGTTAAGAGTCAAAAAAAGTAAGGTTGAAATGAGTACCAATACTTGACTGATGGCAGAAGTCCTACCTTGCGTTTGCGGGTCAAAAAAACTTGCAAATCCCAAACCCATGGTTAGGCCAATGACTTCGCCGGCCATCTCTATGCCGGCAAACACAACGCGCACCATGAAACCCATTGCCATGCCAATCACTAGCTGCTGCATAAGTATCATGATCCCACTGACGGACATTGGATCTGCGTGAGTAAGCGGGGCAATGGTGGGCGCAACGATTAACGCTAACATTACCCCTAATAACAATTTCACTTGGACGGGGACACTATTATTGCCAAATGGCGGTGCTATCGCGATAAGACCCAAAATGCGCGTCAAGGGCCAAATGAACGAGGCGATCATTGCAATCAACTCGTTACCAGAAAAAGACACCATTTTTTGTTTAACCTGCCATCGTTGCGATGCTAGTGAACATCTGGCGCATGTAATCACCCAAGATAGCGAGCATCCATGGCCCTGCAACAATCAACGTGACAAAAATACCAACCAGTTTGGGAATGAAGGAGAGCGTCGTTTCATTGATCTGAGTTGCTGCCTGAAAAATACTCACGATCAGGCCAATGGCAAGTGCAACTAATAATAAGGGCGCTGAAACGAGAAGAGTTACCTCCATTGCCTGACGACCAAGCGTCATTACACTATCGGGAGTCATAGACGCCTCTCTAATAAAAACTTTGAGCTAAAGAACCAATCACTAATTGCCAGCCGTCCACCAGGACAAATAACATTAACTTAAAAGGTAAAGATACAATCGCCGGTGAAACCATCATCATTCCCATTGACATCAAGACACTGGCAACCACCATGTCAATAATCAGAAAGGGGATAAAAATAGCAAAACTAATTTGAAAGGCAGTTTTCAATTCGCTCGTAATAAACGCGGGAATTAAAATACGAAGAGTGACGTCTTCTGGCCCTTGTAAATCAGGAGAATTGGATAGCTTGACATACAGCGCTAAGTCGCTTTGTCTAGTTTGTTTGAGCATGAATTGCTTGAGAGGTACTATCCCTTTGTCCATCGCCGCTGACATGCTTATTTTATTCTCAGAAAAGGGTTGATACGCTTCGGCATATATTTTATCAAAAACTGGCCCCATGACAAATAAAGTCAGAAACAGTGCCAACCCTACCATCACTTGATTAGGCGGTGCCGATTGTGTACCGAGTGCTTGCCTTAAGAGCGACAGCACGATAATGATGCGGGTAAAACTCGTCATCATGAGCAAGGCTGCAGGAATAAACGTTAGCGCAGTTAAAAATAGCAGCGTCTGAATGCTAAGAGAATAGTTTTGTCCACCACCGGCTGCTGGCGTGCTGTTGATTGCTGCCAAGCCACCGTTTGTGGCTTGCGCATGTGCCAATTCTGGTAGCGCCAGTCCTATCGTCAAGGCAAGTAAAAACAGCATGCTGCCAGAGAAAAAACGTGATGGATTCATTGCTTGTTTTAGTCTACTTTGATGATTCACTACGTTTATCCATTGTTCGTTTTAGCCATGAAGAAAATGGGTTTTCTTGTGCATTGTAGGTGGATTCTTCAACCAATTTTTCTTGTTTTGGCATCGTCGATAAAGTGTTAATTTGGTTCGACGTAACGCCTACAACAATCCATTGATCGGCGACTTCTACCACCATAATACGTTCACGGTTGCCTACACTCACGCCGCCTATGATTTTGACCGGCAGTTTATTACTCGTATTGACTGGGCCTAACTTTTTGAAAAACCATGCCGCTACGGCCATCAGAGTTAAAACAGCAACCAGCCCAAGAAAAATTTGTAATAATCCAGTAGTGGGTGATATCGCTGCCGCTTCCGCGCCCGTTGCAAAGCCGGCTGGCAGCACCAGAAGTAATAAATATATTCGATTCATTATTTATTTAACTTACGAATACGTTCTGCTGGAGTAACAATGTCAGTTAGCCGGATACCAAATTTATCATTTACGACGACCACTTCACCTTGTGCAATGAGGCAGCCGTTGACCAGTACATCCATCGGTTCACCTGCTAAACCATCGAGTTCGACAACAGATCCTTGGGCTAACTGCAACAGATTTTTAATCGCTATTTTGGTGCGTCCTAATTCAACAGTAAGTTGAACGGGAATGTCGAGAATAAAGTCGATGTCATTATGTGTTTCAGTTTGACTACTTTTGCCACTAAATTCTTGAAACTTGGCCGTGCTGGCGGCAGGTGCAAAATTTGCTGCCGCGTTGGCTGCAGCCGTAGCATCTGCTTTTTCTTGCTCGGCGATGGCTGCACCCCAATCGTCTTCGCTGATGGGCGTGTCATTATTGTCGTCCACGATTTTCTCCTTGTGTTGATTCATGCGCAATTTCGTTGACGCTGGAACTGATCAGCTTTTCTACACGCAATGCATATTGTCCGTTGAATACCCCGTATTTGCATTCCATAACGGGTGTGCCATCTACTTTTGCTGAAATAATATCTGGAATCGAAAGAGGAATAATATCCCCCGCTTTCATATTGAGAATGTCGCCTAACGTCACTTTGGTTGTGCCGATATCGGCAACAATTTCTACCTCAGCGATTTGAATTTGTTGCGTCATCAAACGCACCCAGCGTTTGTCTATCTCTAAGGTTTCACCTTGCAAGCTACTTGTCAGAATGTCCCGGATCGGCTCAATCATCGAGTAGGGCATGCAGAGGTGCATCTCGCCGCTGACAGGGCCTAATTCGATCGTGAATGTTGTAGAGACAACGACTTCATTTGGCGTTGCAATATTGGCAAATTGCGTGTTCATTTCCGATCGAATATATTCAAACTTAACTGGGTACACCGGCTCCCAGGACTTTTCATATGTTTCAAAAATGATTTCTAAAATGCGCTGAATAATTCTTTGTTCAGTTTGTGTAAAATCACGACCTTCTACGCGCGTATGAAAACGTCCATCACCGCCAAAAAGATTGTCGACGAGTAGAAAAACTAAGCCAGGATCCAGTACGAAGAGTGATGTGCCACGTAGCGGTTTCATGTGTGCCAGATTAAGATTGGTTGGCACGACGAGATTTCGAATAAATTCGCTGTATTTGGATACTCTTACTGTGCCAACAGACACTTCGGCACTGCGTCGCAAAAAATTAAACAGACCAATCCGCAACAGTCGCGCGAAGCGTTCGTTGATGATTTCCAGGGTCGGCATGCGGCCTCGAACGATACGTTCTTGCGTAGCAAGATTGTAAGGCCGAACCCCAGAAGTGTCTTCTTGGGATTGCGCGTCATCCTGATCTCCAGTGACCCCTTTTAATAAGGCATCAACTTCTTCCTGAGAGAGAAAATTATCGGACATGAAGTTATTGGACTACAAATGAAGTGAAAAACACACCACTGACTTTTTGTGGCGAACCTTTAGACACAAACGGAATTTTTACCTGCTCGATAATTTCTTCGATTAGTTTTTCTTTCCCCTCAGCAGAAAGTATGTCGTTCGTTTCTTTGCTGGATAACAGCATAAGTAAACGGCTACGCACTTGTGGCATGTTTAACTTTATTAAATTTGCCTGTTCTTCGTCGAGCAACTGCAATGTCATACTGATTTGTAAATATTTGTCTCCAGAATCCGATTGTAAATTAACGACAAAAGTTTCAAGAGGCAAAAAAATGGGTGCTTTTGCAGGCTCAGCTTTATGTTCACTGTCTTTTGAAGAAGCATTCTTTTTTGCCAAAAAGAATGCCGCACCAGCACCTATCACACCGAGCAATAAAACTGCTGCTGCAACTATGATGATGAGTTTTTTCTTTGATTTTACAACTGGTTCAGCACCATTGATTGGCGCTGCTTTTTCTGGCGCTTTCGACATTTGTTCCTCTCGCTTGATACAAAGTATCAATATGTCTCGTTATTATCCACAATTTCAGGCTTGCAACATGCTTAAATGAGAGGGGATATTTCCGCTCACATCTGCAGATCTATTTATTCACTCACCATCAGTTCTCGTATTTTTTAGATCATTTATAGCGAGGTAGATTGGGTATTGTTATGTATTTGGGCTATTTGTACTGCGGTTGGTATCTTAGCCTAGAATCACTGTTGAATCAGCAGTAAGACGGTATTTTCTTATTGAATTACATGTGTCAGTTATGCACGATTATGTTCGCTAATTTGAAGTAAATATCGGGATGGATTTATTTTGATATAAAAAAGTATTTTTTCACCAAAATCCACTAAAAAACGTTTTTGCGAAGTCTGCATTCAAGTATTAACTTAATAGGCTAACAAGGCGTTTCCTATGCAAATGTATCAACAATACCAAGAGAGGAAGTGGATCGTGATGTAATTGTTGTTATTTTGACAGAGCCAATACCGCTTACAGTTTCTGCATCGTTATTTTTTGATCCCGAAAAAGAACGCTCTCGAGAAAATTGACTTCCTTGATTTGCCGAGTCTGATTTGACCGAGAAACTTGATAGTTGAACGCCAGCATCACTCATCATTTGGCGTAATTTGGGCATTGCTGACTCTAACGCTTCTCTCACGTCTGAGTGATTGGAAATGAATGTCGCATTTGCTTGGTCATTGTTGACACTTAATACTACTTGCATTGGGCCCAGATCTGGTGGGTTGAGGGTTAATTCTGCTGTTTGTAGACCACCAGCAACCATCCATATTATTTTTTGTCCAACTGACTGATTCCAGGCAGAAGTACCAACGCGAGGTGCGAGGTGTTCTATTGGATTTGCGTCATTAATCAGTCCGCTACTAAGTGCAATTTGTTGTGCAAAATGTTGTACTGATGGCGGCAAATCTATTGCCTTCAACCCTAGTTCGTTGGTATTTTTTGAGAGAGTTGTTTGTGGTTCTGCTATTACATCTGTTTTCAATTCGACATTGAAATCGAACTTCGAACTTGGCTTTGAGTCATTTTGCATTTCTCCAACGGCGAGTTGTATTGCACCGGGTTTTACATCCTTTATTATATCTGGTAGCCCTTTAATCATGGCAGGTAAGGATGTTATCGATGCCTTGCTATCGTCCGCAGCAGCTACAGGGCTGAGGTCCTTGGCCTCAATAAGCTTTTCCGCAAATGAAACTTTAGATGGAAGTGATTCTGTTTTTTGATCTGATTTTAGGGGCATTACATCAGTTAATGAAGGCGCTATATTTGTAGCGACCACAGGAGAGCTTGCATCGAACGCCGCTACATCTTTGGCTATGGTGTTTTGTTTTGTTGTAGAAATTTGCGTGGTCAATTGCGCCAAGCTGTCGACAAATGCAATAAGCTGCGCTCCATTGGTTGGCGCGCCTTCTGCCCGAGTTATATTTGATTCCGATTCCAATTTGTCTTCTGAGTTATCGTCTGCCTTTACGGAATTTTTCTCGGAATTGTTAGGCGCCTGAGGCTTAGCATCATTATTTTGTTTTATTATTTTATTTTCTAACTTGTTTGTTGACTTAGCGTTGGAGGCATTATTTTTTTCGGAAATTTCTTTCGATAGCAATTGATTAAATGAGTTGCTACCAGACTGACTATTGTTAAGATTTGATTTAATCTGCTTCGCAGAATTACCCATCGGCTCTGTTGGCATGAAAGTGATCGGATTGTGCATAATTTCACCAAGTTAAAGTTCTGCTAATAATTTTGTCGAACACGGCGTTTTTAATGTGGCGTCAGCGCTTGTAAAAAAAGGATCGGGCTGCATGTTCATCCATTTGTTTTTGTTCGCGCTTACCTTCTTTTTTTTCAATTGCAGCATTCGCTCTATTGTTCAACGTGTTATACGACATACGTTTTTTTTCACTTTCTTGCCAATGATTGCGAGCAAGTTTAATTTTATATTCTGCATCGCCAACGATCTGCTTTTGTCCATCAACGGCTCCATCAAGTTTGTTGATAAACGACAGGAAGTTAATATATTGTGTCGTACTTATTCCCTGAGATGCACCACGTTGAAACCTCGCTTCGTAATCGTCTCTATATTGTAATAAAAGGGATAATTGTTTTTCAGTTTCTTCGTGTGCTTGAATTGCTTTACCTAAGCGTTTAGCTGCCTCATCGGAAATTTTTATTGAGATCTCGATCAATGTACTGATGGGGGATTTTTGCATCATGTCACCTTAGGTCTTCTGATTATAAAGAGACTGTACAAATTTTTAACTGCCGAATAGAGCCTTAAGTTCAGCTAAGCTCTCAGGAATAGTAGATTTTTCAAGTATATCTTGTTGAAGAAAAGAAACGATACGGGGATGAAGCCTGATCGCTTCATCCAGTAGTGGATCTGATCCTGGCGAATATGCGCCAACGCTGATCAGATCTCTGCTACGCTCATAGCGAGAATAAAGTTGTTTCAAGCGCCTTGATAATTGCTGATGCTCCGTCGTTGTGATGCTATGCATCGCGCGACTGATGGATTGCTCTATATCGATGGCAGGGTAGTGACCACTCTCTGCGAGATTTCGATTCAACACTATGTGACCATCGAGAATTGCTCGCGCTGCATCGGCGATAGGGTCCTGTTGGTCGTCCCCTTCTGTTAGCACAGTATAGAAAGCTGTAATTGACCCACCACCTTCTTTGCCATTGCCTGCTCGCTCCACTAGTATTGGTAACTTTGCAAATACCGATGGCGGGTAGCCTTTGGTGGCTGGTGGCTCGCCGATGGCGAGTGCGATTTCTCTTTGCGCCATAGCATAGCGGGTCAGTGAATCCATGATTAACAGGACATTTTGTCCTTTATCTCTAAAATACTCTGCAATAGTAGTCGCATATACTGCACCCTGTAATCGCATTAGTGGGGGCGCGTCGGCAGGCGCTGCAACAACGACTGATCGTGCTAGACCTTCCTCACCCAGAATGTCTTCAATAAACTCTTTTACTTCGCGACCACGTTCGCCAATCAAACCAACGACAATGACATCGGCAGTGGTATACCGTGCCATCATTCCTAGTAATATACTTTTTCCGACTCCAGAGCCCGCAAATAAACCGAGGCGCTGACCGCGTCCTACGCTGAGCATACTGTTGACGGCGCGTATGCCGACATCCAGGGTTTCACGGATAGGCGCTCTTGAAAGCGGATTGTAAATGCGTGCACCAAGTGGGGCAGATTCTTTGGCAAGCAAGGGGCCCAAGGAGTCCAGCGGTCGGCCATTGCCATCTAGTACGCGCCCAAGTAGCTCATATCCAACAGGAAGACGGCGTGTACGATCGCTAGGTCTTCTTTGTGGATGCCCTATGTTCTCTATATTTGATACTTCTTCTGGGAAAACAGGAGCGCCGGGGACAACACCATCCAAGCTGCTGTGAGGCATGAGGAAAAGGCGATCTCCATCAAATCCAACTACTTCAGCATCAATTTTTTGACCATTTTGTAAATGCACTGCACATGCACTTCCAACCGGAAGTTTGAGTCCGACCGCCTCCATCACCAAGCCTGTTACTTTGGTGACTCTACCTGATATAGATATAGTCTGGACGTGTGAAATATGCTTGCGGCCATTTGTTAGCATTGATTTCAATGAAGGAACAGGCGACATTAACATTAAATTTTGCCTGAGCTCGCAAGTCCGCTTTTGATGGCTTCATTTAGCCGTTCCCATCGTGTAGCAAGCGTTGCATCAATTAAATTTTGTGCGGTTTCCAAGGTGCAACCACCACGTTCTATGTGGGAGTCACTAACGATGCGCCATCCTGCGATATTTAATTCACCATCCATATGGCTTTTGATGATCAGTGCATCATCTGGATGCAGATTTATCTGTGCTGGTTGTTGCACTGATGGCAGACATTCCATCGCCTCACGCAGAATGGGAACAATTGTTTCAGGATCAATTTCCAATTTATTTTTTGTCATTGCCTGCGCAAGATCAAGGGCAAAGCTAAGAATGTCTTTTCCCAGTGCTTGATTTACTGCGGCCAATTGTTCCGAAAACTGTGTAGCTACCGTCTGGAGTTGTAGTAGCTCCAATTCAATTTTTTCAACACCAGCATTGCGTCCTTCGATTAAGCCCGCAGCATAGCCATCTTGAAAACCCAACGCATTACCTTCACGGCGAGCGGCCTCTCGAGTGTTTTCTAAATCGAGTTGATTTATCTTTGCTACCGCGCTCGCCTGGTTTAATTGCTCCGCTATTTGTTGAGGGCGGTCATCTCCGAAAGATGCCATCTCCCACCGTTGAAAGGCGGACATTTCGCCTTTAGGCGTG
Source organism: Undibacterium sp. (assembly GCA_014376575.1). Next base: position 5,014 of record JACMRF010000052.1, on the reverse strand, counting down.
GCGTTAGACATAAGAATCTTCGCCTTTTGCCCCTAGCATAATTTGTCCCTCGTCAGCAAGACGACGTACTATCATTAGTATTTGTTTTTGTTGTGCTTCCACTTCCGATAGCCGCACAGGACCTTTCGACTCAAGATCTTCACGCATCATTTCGGCTGCGCGTTGCGACATGTTTTTGAAGATCTTTTCGCGCATATCTGGGTTTGCACCTTTAAGCGCGATAATTAATGAATCGGATTGGACTTCTCTTAACAAAAGTTGTATTCCGCGATCATCAATTTCTAAAATATTATCGAATACGAACATCTCATCCATGATTTTTTCTGCCATATCACCATCGTATTTCCGCAGATTTTCCATCACAGATGCTTCATTGTCTCCGCTCATGAAGTTCAATATTTCCGCCGCGGCACGCACACCGCCAATCGATTTTTTCTTGAGACTTTCATTACCTGTTAATAACTTGGTGAGTACATCGTTGAGTTCTTTTAATGCAGTCGGCTGGATACCATCAAGTGTCGCAATTCGTAAAATCGCGTCGTTCCGCAATCGTTCCGTAAAGTGATTGAGAATTTCACTGGCTTGATCACTTTCCAAGTGAACAAGTATCGTCGCAATGATTTGTGGATGTTCATTTTTTATTAACTCGGCAACTGAAGCGGAATCCATCCATTTCAAGCTTTCGATTCCACTCGCGTCCTTGCCGCCTAAAATACGATTGATCAGCGATGATGCTTTATCGTCTCCCAAAGCTCTGGTCAGGACGTTTCGAATATATTCATCAGAATCGAGCCCAACGGAAGAGCTTAGATCTGCCGCAGATTTAAATTCTTCGAGTACTTTAGCAATTGATTCGTGCGGAATTGCACCAATTGAAGCCATTGCAGCGCCAATTTTTTGCACTTCGCGAGGACCGAGATATTTCATTACTTCCGCAGCACCTTCTTCACCAAGTGCTAACATTAGGGTCGCTGCTTTTTGTACGCCTTCGTCACTCATTGCTCACCCATGTTTTAATTACGTTTGCGACAATTTTAGGATCACTGGTTGCCAATTGCTTCGCCATCTCCATATTAATTTCATATTCTGTTATTTGTTTTGCAGCACTTTCGGATAAGTTCACTACGGAATCATCTCCGAGTTCCTCCTCCATTTCTTTGTTATGCTGTTTCTCTTCGCGTTTCTCTCGGTCTGTTTGCTTACGTATGATTTTTTTGAGGGTAGGCTTTAAGAACCCGAAAAAAAGATACATTAATAGCAAACCTGCTACTAGATATCGACCAATCTCCTTTGCCGTCTGTATTGTATCCGGTTGCTTCCAGATAGGTACTTCCACGATGGCTTCTTTTTCTGGCGTGGCAAATGGGCTATTGACGAGGTTTAGCGTATCGCCACGTTCCTTATTGAACCCCATTGCTTCTTTTGCCAAGTCGCTGATCTGTGTTTTCTCAATTTCGGTCAACGCTTTGCTTGTGATCTTGCCAGACTTGTCGGTTTCACTCTTGTAATTGATCACAATGGCGACGGATAGGCGCTTCACTCCTCCCATGGGCTGTTGGGTATAGCGAATCGTTTTATCGACTTCGTAATTAATGGTTGAGTCTTTTTGTGTCAAACCAGTACTCGATGCCGCTGCGCTTTGATTCGCCGCAGCTGGCGCGGTGATAGGTGCGGTTGATGGAGCTGGAGGTTGATTTGAGAGTGCGCCTGGAATGCCTGAAGCATTGGAGCCCTTGTTATACGACTCGCTCGATTGTTGGCTGCGCATTGTTGACGATTCTGGTGGTGAGTTGGGGCGATAGCTTTCTGCTGCCTGCTCACTTCTAGAAAAATCAATATCTGCCGTTGCTTCTGCACGAACGTTTTGTGGACCGACGATAGGCGAAATAATCGATTCAATACGCTTTACGATGTTCTGTTGATACTCCTGCACGTATTTCAGTTGTGAAGGATCAAGATTGTTATTGGCTGCTTGTTTGCTCGTATCGGATAATAAATTACCGTTTTGGTCAACAATAGTAACGTTTTTTGACGATAATTCTGGAACGCTACTGGCCACTAAATGGAGGATCGCATTGACTTGCTGTTGATCCATGGTACGACCTGGATAAAGGTTGAGTAAGACCGATGCCGTTGGTTTTTGTTGCTCTCGAATAAATACATTTGATTTGGGTATGGCGAGATGTACACGCGCTGTTTGCACTGCCGATACCGCCTGGATCGAGCGGGCTAGCTCACCTTCTAATGCGCGTTGAAAATTAACTTGTTCCAAAAATTGCGAAATGCCCAATTTTTGATTTTCCATCAATTCAAAACCGACATTGCCGCCCTTGGGCAACCCCTGTGATGCAAGCTTCAATCTGGCGTCGTGCACTTGATTTGATGGAACAAGAATCGCACTACCGCCCTCGGAATATTTGTAAGGGACATTCATTTGCTGCAATGAAGCGACGATAGCACCTCCGTCACGGTCATTGAAGTTTGAAAAAAGTACTTTGTAATCTGGTTGCTGACTCCACAACCAAACACCGACCATGACGGCAAGCGTGATTGCGGCTCCCACAGATAAAATAATCGTTCGTAGACCAGGCGTATCCGTAATGCCTAAAATGGTAGGCAGCTCAGTTGTAGGGCGAATCATCGTGGCGTCGTTAGCAGTAGCCACAATGAACCTCTTGATTAATATTCATCACGTTAACGAGCTGCATTTTATTTTCCGTTCTTGGTTTTTTCTTTGATACAGATTGTGATGCTATTTAATGAAATCAATTGCAGGAAGAGCGCGGATTTCATAGCTCTTCTCATTGCTACGTAGTTTGCAAACGATGATAAGGTGGTGAGGTGGATAAAATGTGGAGAAAAAAATGAACGTGGGCGGAATCGATACTAGTCGGATCGAGGCGATGGTCGCGCAATTGAAGGCTGCCAGTGCTCGAATGGAGTCGAGTGCAGTTAATTCTGTGGGAACAGAAACGGCCACTCCACCAAAACTCGATTTTGCTGATGCATTAAAAGCATCGTTAGATCAGGTAAATTCAGTACAAATGTCATCTCAGCAACTGGGACAAAAATTTGCTTTAGGCGATGATAAAGTCAGTCTTTCTGATGTCATGATCTCCATGCAAAAGGCAAATATTTCTTTTCAAACTACCGTTCAGGTTAGAAATAAATTGGTATCGGCCTACCACGATATTATGAATATGCAAATATAGATCGCTCTGTCTGATATTGACGTACTACATTTCTTTTCCATTCAACTTCGCGTTACGTTCTCTTTCTAATTTCATGATGTAACGCTGCACGCTCGCCAAAACAGCGCTGGACACATTGATAAATTGGCAGCCTATTCGACGATTGGTTTTGCCATTTAAAAGAATCAGATCTTGTGAATTTCTTACTTGCAATACTAGGTCGATAGTACCTATTCCGGGTAATTCTATTTGGCAACCTTCATAAGTTCTTCCAATCGTATTATTTAACACCTTGCGCTCATCGAGTAACGCGACGCCGCCACAACTGATGTCAACCAGCGAAAATTTAATTGCTTCAAATTCTGCTTCGGCCTCTGTCTCTAAAGAAATTAAACAGCGAATCGGATACGACAGTGGGGTATTGATGCGATAATTTTCTCGTCTCTGTAATCGAATCATGTTAACCGGGATACCACATTGCAAAGCGGGACGACCCTCAAAGTTAATGCGTTGCATACTCGATGAAGAAAACTGAATGCTGATTCTATCTAACAGGCCTTCAAAAAAAATCCGTGGAGCTTCAATAATGCGTTGGTTGGCGGCTTGATTGGGCGCGCTATCGATGGTTACCGTATTGTTTATGTCATCCAAATCAAGCACAGAAGTAATAAATACTTCTGAGCCTTCATTGATCATCATGCTGATTAATTGATTTTTTTCTTTTAATCCACGTAATAAGGAAATTACCTCACGTCGAGATTCAACTAAAAAAGAACTTTGATTCTCGGTGCCGAGCGCTGGATGTAAAAATTGCATGTGATGGAATTGTCTCGAGATTGGTTTTTAAGTTAAGCGTTGGCGTTCTGAAGCTGCCAATTTTTCGTTCTCAATATGGTATAGCCAAGCGAGCAGTTCTGCAACAACACGATAAAGCATGGGTGGAATATCCTGGTCCAGTTCGATTTTCATCAATAATGAAACCAATTCTTTTGATTGATGAATATACACACCATGTTCTTTTGCTCTGGCAATAATTTCCTCGGCAATTAATCCCTTGCCTTTTGCGACTACTTTTGGTGCGCCGTCTCCTGCTTGGTACGCAAGCGCGATCGCATTTTGGAGAGTTGAACTAGGCTTGTTCATCATGCTTTACGTTCAAAAAGTCTAACGATGTACCAGCTATTTTTAATGCATCGCCTAGGTTTGAAGCATGTTCTTTCAATAACGCAACGGTATCTTCTGCATTACTACTTAGAAACAGCTGAAGTTGACCAGCGTGTAAATTAATTGTGGCTGCAACAACACCCAAATGCGGCAATTCAAATCTCACAACGCTTTGCCAACTTGACTCTTGCTCGATAAATTCTGTCTGCGGATGCTGAGCATCTTTTGAAATTTCCCATGCAAAGGGCAGACTCGGCAGCAAATCACCTTGCCAGGCAACGCGTTGCTGATCAAGTGCGTCTAATTGTAGGTGAATGATTTGCGCTAGGTTGGATTGATCATCACTCACTGTACTGTTGGATAAAAGATTAATAGCGGCTAGGTTAAGCTTAGCCTGCGGCTCATCCAATAAATCAGTCTGAGAGAACTTACCCTCTGCCCAATTGGCAACATGAGATTCGTAAAAAATACCGCTGGATGAAATTATTTGTTGCAACTGGCGCGCGATTTTTTCTGGATGATTCAGCTCGTCGGCACTTTGCAACAGCGGCATTTTCCCTACTAGTGTACTTGGAGCACCTTCTTGTCTTGCGTGTAGCAAGATGTTGTTAATTAGTTTGCCTGTGTCACTTAAATTTGTTGGCGCACTTCCAGCTGAT
>JACMRF010000051.1 GCA_014376575.1 Undibacterium sp. | reverse complement strand
CCCGCAAGCGGGAGAGGGCTTTATATTGCAAGCTGAATAGATACTCAACTCCAAGCCTACCACGCAATGTTCATGCGGATCTCAAGCCAAAATAGGCTGAAGAAGCGCATGAACAACGCGGGTTGGTGTTTTTGTTGGTGTTGATAGTTATGTCGTTTTTGGGATTTTAGCTGCACTCATCAGCGATTCACTCGGCGGTATTCCTGGCGTGGCACTGTTGGTAATGAGCCGGCGCAAAAAGGGAATGAATAACATCATCACCACGCCAACCGCCACGCTGCCCCAGCCTAAATTGGAAAAAATACTGGTATAGGTGGGGTTGGTTGATGCCGCCAGACCCGCACGTGCTTCAGGTATAAGGCCAGAAAAATAGCTGGAAAATACCGAAGCGACACCAGTCACCAGCATCCAGGTTCCCATCATGACGCCTTGGTATTGACGCGGTGCCAGACGACCTATCATGGCATAGCCAATAGGGGAGATCAGCAACTCGGCGATGCTTTGCAGGAAGTAACTGAGAGCGATCCATTTGAAGGCGACCAGCCCGTCTGCACCTGCCAGGGCGATGCCGACGGGTAAAACAAGAAAGCCCGCACCGATTAAAACCAAGGAAGCCGAAAACTGGTTTGGTACATCGATGTTCCAGCCTTTGCTGCGCAATTTGTTAAACCAGATAGACATCAAAGGCCCGCCTATCATGATGATAAAACTGTTGATGTTTTGTATCCATTGCGGCGCAATTTCGATACCCCATACATGGCGATTCACGTTATTGTCGGCAAATAGTTGCAGGCCCATCGGTGCCATCTGGTAGAGGGTCCAAAACACCAGCGAACCTATGGTGAGCATGAGATAAGCGGCCATGTTATTTCGCTCTCTTTTGTCCTGATGTCTCATGGTCAGGTAGATCAGCGTGATGGCGATTAAGGCGCCAACCATGATCACCAGATTGCCACTGAGCTCAGCATGATGCAGCATGGTATAGACCAGCGGTATAAGCGCCAGCAAGATGGCAAGGCCAGCGATAAAGCGCCATTTAAATTGAGAGGGTGTTGCGTCGAGTAATGGCGTATTCAGATCCGCCAGCACTTTCCAATTGATCCCCGCCAGCACAATGGCAAAAAAGTTGCCGACCGTAGCAAAAATAAACAGACTGGAATAATCCTGTTGGTTTTCAAAATACCCGGCGACGCTAAAGCCGATGAAAAATCCCAGATTCATGCCGGCATAATTCCACAGAAAAGCGCTTTCGCGGCGATCGTCTTCAGGTTTGAATCTTTGCGTGAGCATGAGGTTAAGGCAGGTAACATTGAGACCGCTGCCAGTTAAAAAGAACGCTAGTCCCCAGTACAGCTGCGCGGTGGTGCCGCCTGAGATGCAGGCGCAGCCAATCACTTGCGCGATCATGCCGCCGACAAACAGATTGCGGTTACTCATGAAGCGGCCGCCTAAATAACCACCAAATAAATGCAAGCCATAATTAAACGCACCAAATACCCCCATGATGGCGGTGGCGTCTTTGGTGGTGAAGTTAAGTTTTTTGGTGGCGTATAACACGAGGGTGGAATACAGAACAGCGAAGCCTAAAGTAGCAAAAATCTGGATGAAAAACAGCGCTCCTGCGCCATCCGGGATAGCCGATATTTTTTGCTGTAGTGTGAGTTTAGGTTCGATGTGAGAGGCGAGTGTGGGTGCGATCAAGTTGTTCTCCTGGCGTTATCTGATCTTGATGGGATCGTATTTTTTAGCAACTTTTTGTGTGGCGTTGAGATCGATGAAATATGTTTTATCAATCACCTTAGCCTGATAAGGGCGAAGGGCGAAGGGCCAACGGCGTTGGCATTGTAAGTCCTTTTTCAGGCGAAATGTCAACGCGATGGCCTGACAACCAGGGCCACGCCAGCCAGTGTGATGAGCATGCCGATGAAGGTAATCGTGGTAAAAATTTCGTTAAACATCAGGCTCGCCATGACAGCAGTCACTGCCGGTACCAGATACATATAGCTCGTTACCTTGGTCGCCTCGCCATGCCGGATCATCACGAACAAGACAGAAATGCCGACGCCCGAGAGGACAAAGACAGACCAGGCCATCGCTGCAAAAAACTGTGGCGTCCAGAGGATGGTCTGTGTTTCCAGCAGTAGCGCAAAAGGCAGGGTAACGATCAGAGACGCCAGAAACTGTATCACCTGGCCGGTACGCACATCGAACGAGGGACAGGTTTTCTTTTGATATAAAGTGCCTATCGTCATGGACAGTAGCGCCATGAGCGCGAGGCTAATGCTCGCGGCAGAAATGCCGATGAGCGAAATCTTGTTGGCCACGACCAAGCCCACGCCGAGTATGCCTAGGCCCAAGCCCCACCATTGTTTGCCTTGTATGCGCTCACCGATGGCCGGGCCAAAGATGGCGGTTAAAATTGGCTGGGTGTTGACGATGAGTGCCGCCAATCCTGCGGGCATGCCCAATTTGACGGCGCACCAGACGCCACCCAGATAACCGGCCTGCATCAAGATGCCAGCAACGGCGATGTGCGGCCAGGCTGATCGTGCGGGCCAGGGCGCACGCATGCTCACTGCCAAAATTCCCATGAATAGAATCACGCCCAGATAGCGCAGGCATAGGAAGGTGAGCGGCTCTGCGTAAGGCAGCCCATATTTGGCCACCACATACCCTGACGACCAGATAAAGATAAAAATGGCGGGGAGAAAACGCAATAAAGCTGAGGCACGGGTGTTCATAAATACCTATTGAAAAGTGGCGTAACTCAACACGCAATATCTATGCGCCTTTCAAGGTGAAATAGGCTGGTAAGGCGCATAGATATTGCGTGTTAGGGTAGTCACTTTTAGTCGTTGAATTCATTGGGTGCAACAATAAAAAAAACCTGCGATGTCGAGGATCATCGCAGGTTTTTTTATGTTTCCTCAAATTGGTATTGAGGAGAGTTCTTGCCGGTTACGCCAGGTTTGCCGTAGCAAAATCCCAGTTGACCAAGGTCCAGAATGCTTCCAGGTATTTTGGACGTGCATTGCGGTAGTCGATGTAGTAAGCATGTTCCCACAAGTCACAAGTGAGCAAAGGCGTATCAGTGGTCGTCAAAGGCGTTGCCGCATTAGAGGTATTGACGATGTCCAATGAACCATCGGCTTTTTTTACCAGCCAAGTCCAGCTAGAACCAAAATTGCCGACGCATGATTTGGTGAATGCGTCTTTGAAGGCATCGAACGAACCCCATTTTGCATTGATTGCGTCAGCAATGGCACCAGTCGGTGCGCCGCCGCCATTTGGCTTCAGACTGCTCCAGTAGAACGTGTGATTCCAGATCTGGGCAGAATTGTTGAAGACGCCAGCAGAAGATTTTTTGATGATATCTTCCAGCGTCGAATTTTCGAATTCTGTACCTTTGATCAGGTTATTCAAATTCGTCACGTAAGTCTGGTGATGTTTACCGTAATGATATTCCAGCGTTTCTTGAGAAATATGCGGCGCCAAAGCATCAATTGCATAAGGCAATGCCGGTAGGGTATGTTCCATTGTGCGTTCTCCTGAGGTAGGTCGTTGGTGATAAGTTCCGACATGTCGAAACGGTAAAAACAGCATTGTAAGCGTTTGTGTCATTGCTTGCAGCAGTTGACTTGATTAGTTGTCTACCGCAAACAAACAAGGCTGGCGATTTTATTCAAGTAGCGTTTGAACGGTCGTAACGCTCACTTCGGCGCTATCCATTGCGGTACGTATTCGCAGCTGACTGTTGGGTTTGATATCTTTGCTCGAGTGGATGATCTTCCCTTTGTTGTCGCTGAGGATGGCGTAGCCACGTTCCAGGGTGCGCTGCGGATTTAACAGTTCAAGCTGAGCCGCGATGGTCGCTAACAAGCGCCGTTGTTGTTGACATTGCCGCGCTACACCGTCAGTAAGCCGACGCTGTGCGGCATCGAGATGTAAACGTCTAAGCGCTACATCAGGCGCATTGCCCTTTAAGCGGGTTTGCAATTGCGCCAACCGCGAGAGGCCACGTTGTACCGGTGTATGGATGGCGTAGCGCAAGCTCTGCGTGTTGGCCTTGAGTTGCAGGCGTTTATTGGCGATCGCGGCTAGCGGGCTGAGCAGGCGGCGCGCTGTCCAATCGAGCGTCTGTGCCTGCGTCGCCATTTGTCTTTGCATGGCGCGCTGCAAGTGGGTTTGGTATTGGCTCATTTGCGCCAGCCAGTTCTCTCTTGGGATTGCCGCAAGCTCTGCCGCAGCGGTAGGTGTTGGCGCACGCAAATCGGCCGCAAAATCAGCAATCGTGATGTCAGTTTCATGGCCGATGCCGCTAATCACTGGCATGCTGCAATGGGCTATCGTGCGCGCCACGATTTCGGCGTTAAATGACCACAAATCTTCGATGCTGCCACCGCCCCGACATACCAGTAAGACATCGCATTCTTCCCTTGCTGAAGCGGTAGCGATAGCTTGTGCGATTTTGTCGGCCGCGCCTTCGCCCTGTACCGGGGTTGGGTACAGAATGATCTCTATGTGCGGCGCGCGCCGCTTTAATGTCGTGAGGATGTCGCGCAGCGCCGCGGCTTGCAGGCTAGTGACGATGCCGATGCGTTTGATAAATGTGGGGATCGGACGCTTGCCCTCAGGATCAAACAGGCCTTCATTGGCCAGCTTTGCTTTGAGTTGCAAAAAAGCTTCATACAGGTTGCCCACGCCAGCGCGTCGTATGGCTTCAACATTGATCTGGTAGTCACCTCTTGGCGTGTATAAGCTGACCAGGGCGCGTACTTCAACTTTATCGCCTTCGCGCGGAATAAAATCAGCGTACTGGGCCCGGCCACGAAACATCACGGCCTTGACCTGCGCCGCACTGTCTTTCACGGTGAAGTACCAATGTCCAGATGTGGCGCGGGTGAAATTGGATATTTCTCCGGATACCCAGGTCAGCGGTATATTTCTTTCCAACAGTTGAGCAACCGCTTGGTTGAGCGCGGAAACGGTGATCACAGAGCCCGTCGTTATTGGGTTTGGTAAGCGCAAATCAGGATTCATAAGGGAGGTAGTAACAAAAGCTGTCCACAGAAAGGTGGGGTGGGCGTCAGAATGTCACTAAGTGTGTCAGATGTCAAAAGTAAAGTGGATATATCTTGTAAGTGCTTGATTTTTAGTCATAAATTATTTGTGCTCATCAAATAGGCATGACGATAAAACGCTTATAAATCAAGGACTTTGCTTACTCCACTTCATCTTGTACACAAACTTATCCACAGAAATTGTGGACTCAGAATGGATCAGCAGCGGGTCGATGCAAAAGTTAAGTGCGCTCAATTTATGAGCACAGGAACAAAAGTTAATGAAATCAATTACTTAACTTTATCTTCACAACTTTTGCACAATGTTATCCACAAAAGTTGTGAAGAACTTTTCCACAATGGGTTTCTTTATCGAAAAATCTCATTTTATGCCCTGAATTGAGGCATTTTCAGGCGATGCTACATTGTTAGGCAGGGTAATTTTGTCACGTAAAATCAAGGGCTTAACAAGAGCCAAGCAGCTTGTGCACACTCTTGTCCACAGAATCTGTGGAGAACTCTCCTGCTTGCGGAAATGTTGGTGAAAATTAATTTTCAAGTTGGATTATCGCTTGCTGCTCAATTTAACAGCAGCTAGTAAAATCTGAATGAAATCAAGCTGTTAAGAAGATAACGATAAGATATCCACAATCTTGCCCACAATATTTGTGCAAAACTTTGACGTGAGTCGGATTGTTTATCTGGGTTAAACCCAGATTTTCCATTAGGCGCATCTGCGGTGCTATTGGCATGCTGACGGCGCATTTTCGGTCATTTTTTCTGCTCTTCGTTGCCAATAGCTTGCTATTGGCGCCTCATTCGCAGCAAAACTGCCTCGAAAAGTGCATCCATCCTCATCGCCAATCCTAATGGAAATTCTGGGTTAAATTAAAATATTGCCTACATCCACTTGCCCGCAAGCAGACAACAGGCTACATTGCAGGGCTAGATTCACACGCTAAGGAGTTTCATTTGTTTGCCATTATTCAAGCCGCTGGTTGGCCCATTTATTTTTTGTTGGCTGCTTCTGTCATTGCACTTGCATTGATTATTGAGCGCAGTTTGTCATTGAGACGGCAACGTATTCTTCCCAAAACCTTGCTCGACGAAGTCATCCGCGTCTACCACGCCGGTAAAATTAAGCAGGAAGTCATTGATCAGTTATCCAATAACTCTCCTTTGGGCAAAGTATTGGCAGCCGGCCTGCGCAATGTGAACGCGCCTAGAGAAGTGATGAAAGAATCAATCGAAGAAGCGGGCAGCGGCGTTGCGCACGAGATGGAACGCTTCTTAACGACGCTCGGTACGATCGCTTCACTTGCCCCGTTAATGGGTTTGTTCGGCACCGTGGTCGGGATGATAGAAATTTTCGGTTCGCAAAATTCTGCCGGCGCCAACCCTGCGCAACTAGCGCACGGCATTTCGGTCGCTCTTTATAACACCGGTTTCGGCTTGTTAATTGCGATGCCAGCGATGGTTTTTTATCGGCATTTCCGCGCCCTGGTTGATAGTTTGGTCGTTGATATGGAGCAACAGGCAGTGAAGTTCGTCGATACCGTCCATAACGCGAGAAAATAAGATGAATTTTCGCAAAGGCAAGGGCAGAGAAGATCCAGAAATTAACCTGATTCCTTTTATCGACGTGTTGCTGGTCATACTGATTTTTTTGATGGTAACGACGACCTATAGCCGGTTTACCGAATTGCAAATTACCTTGCCAACCGCCGATGCAGAAAAGGCGCAAGACAAGCCGCACCAGATTGAGATCGGCATTGATGCGCAGGGCCGCTATAAAATCAATAACCAGGCCGTGTCATTCTTGGATACGGCAACGCTGGCAAATGATTTGAAGCAAGCGGCAAGTGCCATGGAAGCGAGCAAGGATGGCGCGCAAACTGACCCAGTGGTGATTATCAATGCGGATCGTGCTGCAACCCATCAAGCCGTGATCGACGTGCTGGAAGCTGCGCGTATCGCCGGCTTGGCGAAGGTCACTTTTGCGGCCCAGGCTTCTACTAAATCTAAGTAGTTTTAGTGGGAGTATCTGTTCTGGCTGGCTGATAGCGCACAGCCAGTAAGCGCGATCACAAAAAATAATGTAATACTAGGAGGGGGTATGTTTCCCTCTTCGCATTTTTATTTCATCGGAGTACTTTTCTTGCGTTCTAGTCTTGAAGCGATTATGATGCGCGCCTGGTTGCGGCGAGGTGTGCTTGCCTGTTTGCTGTGGCCGGCCTCCAAATTGTTTCAACTCATTGTCAACTTCCGGTTTGCGCTTTTTGTTCTGGGCTACAAGTCACAGACGAGATTGACTGTGCCGGTTATCGTCATCGGTAATATTTTCATCGGCGGCACGGGTAAAACGCCGCTGGTGATCTGGCTGGTACAGCAATTGACACAAGCGGGCTGGAAGCCGGGTGTGATCTCGCGCGGCTATGGCGCCAGTGCTGACACGATCACTGAAGTGGATGTCACTTCGCTCGCCAACGCTGTCGGTGATGAGCCTTTGCTCATTGCATTGCGCGCGGCTTGCCCGGTGATGGTCGGGCGAGATCGCGTTGCTGCCGCGCATGCGCTGTTGGCGGCACATCCTGAAATTAATCTGATTATTTCTGATGACGGCCTGCAGCACTACGCCTTGGCGCGCGATGTAGAAATCCTGATGTTTGATCAGCGCGGCATGGGCAATGGCTGGCTGTTACCGGCCGGCCCCTTGCGCGAAGCCGCGCAACGGCGACGCGATTTTGCCGTGCTTAACGCCCCTGCCGGAGTTGCGGTGGCGGGCATCGGCAGCGATGCCGTGCGTATGCAGTTAATACCGGACAAATTGTTTTGTCTGAGCAGGCCTGCACAGCACATGGCGCTGACCGACGTCAAGGGAAAACGGATTGTGGCGGCGGCCGGCATCGGCCACCCGCAGCGTTACTTTGCGATGTTGCGTGCAGCAGGATTGGAGTTTGACGAACTATCCTTTAATGATCACCATGTGTTTTCAGCAGACACTTTTTGCGCTGTCGATGCCGATCTCATCCTGATCACTGAAAAGGATGCAGTAAAATGTAGGCAGATAGCCACATTGCAGGATGATGCGCGTATTTGGGTAGTGCCCGTCAGTGCGCAACTCGATTCAGGCTTTATGCTGCAATTACTTAATAAAATTTCGGAGAAAAAAGATGGACGCACGCTTGCTTGATGTGTTGGTTTGCCCTTTGTGCAAAGGCCCGCTGGTGTACAACAAAGCTGCGCAAGAATTAATTTGCAATGCCGACAGACTCGCTTTTCCCATTCGCGATGATATTCCCATCATGTGGGCAGATCAGGCCCGCGTTCTAGATGCCACTGAAGAAGTGAAGTAAATAGTGGGTTTCATCGTCATTATTCCAGCGCGCCTGGCCTCTAGCCGCTTGCCGAATAAACCCTTGGCCGATATTGCCGGCAAACCTATGGTGGTGCGCACGGCAGAACGTGCCTTATTGTCAGGCGCCAGCCAAATTATGGTGGCAACCGATCACGCCGATATTCTTGCCGCATGTAAAGAGCACGGTATCCCTGCCTGCATGACGCGCGCTGATCACCCTTCCGGTACTGATCGCATCGCGGAAGTAGCGGCGGCCATGGGCCTGGCAGCTGACGCAGTGGTCGTCAATGTCCAGGGCGACGAGCCCTTAATTGCTCCGGAACTCATTGCCGCGACTGCTGCGTTGATCAGTCCGCAGGTGCCCATGGCCACTGCCGCTCATCCGCTGCATGATGCGCAAGAGGCGTTCAATCCCAATGTGGTCAAGGTAGTGTTAGATAAACTGGGGCGTGCCATGTACTTTTCGCGAGCAACAATACCCTGGCATCGCGATGCATTTACGCTCACCCGGGAAAATTTGCCAGAGTCATATGTGGCGCTTCGTCACATCGGTTTATATGCCTACCGCAATGACTTCCTGCAATCCTATCCAAAACTGGAGATGTCTCCGTTGGAGCAAGTTGAGGCTTTGGAGCAACTTCGTGTTCTGTGGAACGGCCATGCCATTGCGGTGCATGTCACAGAATCTAGCCCGGCACCCGGCGTCGATACGTTGGAGGATTTGATCAAGGTGAGGAATTTTTTTGATACTTAATCGATAAAATTTTTGCGTATGTTGTTCTATCGCATGACAAAGCATCAATAAATTAAAAAACTGTGGTAAGTTTCGTGAAAAGAAACTGTGATATTACTAGTGCTAGAAAAATATAATTAGAAGTAAATACTAGCTCGTAGTAAGCAGCAATCAACCAAAATTGTACGGTCGTTATTTTAATTATCACGCCCGTGCGCAAAAAATTCAAACTCGTCTTAGGAAATAAAATGCGTCTTATTTTGTTGGGAGCACCAGGAGCAGGCAAGGGCACACAAGCCGCTTATATCAAGGAAAAATTCAATATTCCGCAAATTTCAACTGGAGATATGTTACGTGCAGCAGTCAAGGCCGGCACTCCACTGGGTATCGAAGCTAAAAAAGTCATGGATGCAGGTGGCTTGGTTTCGGACGATATTATTATTGGTCTGGTAAAAGATAGATTGACGCATTCCGATTGTGCAAATGGCTATTTATTTGATGGTTTTCCGCGCACTACGCCGCAAGCAGATGCCATGAAAGATGCGGGGGTGAATATTGATTATGTGCTCGAAATCGACGTCCCCGACAGCGCCATCGTTGAGAGGATGAGCGGCCGACGCGTGCATCAAGGCTCGGGTCGTACTTATCATGTTAAATTCAATCCTCCAAAAACCGAAGGTGTCGACGATGAAACCGACGAAGCATTAGTGCAGCGTGACGACGACAAAGAAGACACCGTCAAGAAACGTTTGACGGTTTATCATGAGCAGACAGAGGTATTGGTCAGCTACTATGGTGAGTGGGCAAAATCCGGTCAGCCAGGCGCGCCGAAATATCGCAAAATTGCCGGGGTTGGCCCGGTTGAAACTATCCGCGACAGTGCATTTCTAGCTCTGGCGGAATAAAAATAAAGCGGACATTTTTGTCCGCTTTATTTTTTTGTAAAAGTATTCTGTGTTGACTCTGGCCTCCATTTTTACAATAAAAAAGGGCTGCGTAAAAGTTTTGCAGTGCAGGTTTCATCGATTCAGCGTTACTTGTTTTTGGTAGCGTCGTATGTGTGGAAAATCGTCGTTGTTTTACTTTGTCGTCATATGGCAATTTTGCATTATCCGTGCAAAGAAAGCCCATAACAATTGGAGGAGTCAACATGGTAACAAGTCTTTGGTTTGTCATCGCCTGCGGCGTTATTGCGGTCGTTTATGGATTAATGTCGCGCAGCTGGATATTGAAACAGGATGCGGGTAATGCGCGCATGCAGGAAATCGCTACCGCAATACAAGAGGGCGCAGCGGCGTATTTATCCAGGCAGTATCGCACGATCGCTATCGTTGGTGTTGTGTTATGCGTGGCAATTGCTGCCTTACCCGGATTGGGTTTACTGCCGGCTATGGGTTTTCTTATCGGTGCGGTGTTATCCGGGGCTTGTGGATTCATCGGCATGAATGTGTCAGTGCGGGCCAATGTCAGAACCGCCCAAGCTGCGACCAAAGGCATGAGTCAGGCACTCGATGTTGCGTTTAAGGGCGGTGCCATCACCGGCATGCTGGTAGTCGGTTTGGGCTTGTTGGGCGTCACGGTCTTTTATTGGATACTGATGTTATCTGCCCCTCATGGTCTTGGGCAGACCGTCACACAACATGACGTGATTAAGCCACTGATCGGGCTTGCCTTTGGCGCATCTCTCATCTCGATTTTTGCTCGTCTTGGCGGAGGAATTTTTACTAAAGGTGCTGATGTTGGTGCTGATTTGGTCGGTAAGGTTGAGGCGGGTATTCCAGAAGATGATCCGCGTAATCCTGCTGTGATTGCAGATAACGTTGGTGACAATGTTGGTGATTGTGCAGGGATGGCCGCAGATTTGTTTGAAACTTATGTCGTGACCTTAATTGCCACCATGTTACTCGGTGCGTTGGTGATTACTAATGCAACCACAGAGGCGATCATGTATCCGCTATTGCTTGGTGCAGTGTCCATACCGGCATCAATTATTGGTTGCTCTATGGTAAAGCACACGCCAGGCAAAAAAATTATGTCCGCGCTTTACACCGGCTTATGGTGGGCTGCTGGTTTATCCTTGATTGGCTTTGCAGTGGTTACCTGGATGCTGCTACCAGAGAATATGCGTGCGCCGATGATGGGTTCTGCCGTGGTCGGCATATTACTAACTGGCTTAATGGTTTATATCACTGAGTACTACACGGGCACTGATTTTAAGCCTGTACGTCACATCGCCGAAGCATCAACTACTGGCCATGGCACTAATATTATCGCGGGCCTTGGCGTGTCGATGAAATCAACGGCTTATCCGGTGTTGGCCGTGTGTGCAGCGATTCTGGCTTCATACAAGTTAGGTCAAATGTGTGATGCCGGCTTGTATGGCATTGCGATTGCTGCAACCTCAATGTTGTCGATGGCCGGTATTGTTGTCGCTCTCGATGCCTATGGACCAATTACGGACAATGCCGGCGGTATTGCAGAGATGTCTGGCATGCCAGAATCGGTGCGCGCCATTACCGATCCGCTTGATGCCGTAGGCAACACGACTAAAGCAGTGACCAAGGGCTATGCCATCGGTTCGGCGGGTTTGGCCGCACTCGTCTTGTTTGCCGACTATACCCATGCTTTATCGTCAGTTGGCTTGCAAGTGTCGTTTGAACTGTCTGATCCCAAAGTCATCGTTGGCTTGTTCGTCGGCGGCTTGATTCCTTATCTGTTTGGCGCCATGGCGATGGAAGCAGTAGGGCGTGCAGCTGGTGCTGTGGTGGTAGAAGTACGCCGTCAGTTCCGCGATATTAAAGGCATCATGGATGGTACCGGCAAGCCTGAATACGATAAGGCTGTGGATATGCTGACAGCCTCTGCGATCAAGGAAATGATACTCCCGTCCTTATTGCCGGTAGTCGTACCAATCATCGTCGGATTGGCGCTTGGCCCTGCCGCATTGGGCGGCATGTTAATGGGAACCATTATTACCGGTCTGTTCGTAGCGATTTCTATGACAACCGGCGGTGGCGCATGGGATAACGCCAAAAAATACATTGAAGATGGACATTTTGGCGGCAAGGGCTCTGAAGCCCACAAGGCAGCAGTGACTGGAGATACGGTCGGCGACCCGTATAAAGATACGGCAGGTCCTGCAGTCAACCCACTCATCAAAATCATTAATATCGTGGCCTTGTTGTTAGTCCCTTTATTTCCGCTACTGCCATGGACGGCCTCTCAGACGGCGGTTGTACCACATCTCACGACAGCAGTTTCTTCACCTGCGGCCACTGAAGTGTCATTGAAAGTACAAGCTCCGAACGCAATAGCTGCGGCGGCAGACGCCTTAGCCGGATCAAAATAACATTGTGCAAATAAAAAAGACGACTTCGGTCGTCTTTTTTATTTGCAAGCAGGGAAATCGGTTGCAATATAATTAGATTGACGTTAACGTAAACGTAAGGCCAAATAAGGCTTTGAAAGGCAGTTTTATAAAGAACGATAAGCTAAGAGCATGTAGGAGCCGTTGCACTCGCCCTACGGTTGGCAATTACGCTCGTCGTCGACGTCATATTATTCTTGAAAGGAAAAGAAAAATGCACATTCAGAATCAAGTTTTTATTATTACAGGCGGTGCGTCTGGTTTAGGTGCGGCAACAGCGCGCATGATCGCAGCCAACGGAGGTAAAGTCGTCCTGGCCGATGTGCAAGAAGACGCGGGTGAAAAATTGGCTGCTGAATTGGACGGCGTATTTGTAAAATGTGATGTCACGTCTGAAACCGATGGTAAAGCGGTCGTTGCTGCTGCGAGCGCCATTGGGACACTACGTGGCCTGATTAATTGTGCAGGCGTTGCACCAGCTGTAAAAACAATAGGAAAGGACGGTGCCCATCCTCTCGACGTATTCCAGCGCACCATTAATATCAATCTTGTCGGCACCTTCAACATGGCACGGTTGGCTGCTGAGGCAATGAGCAAGACTGAAGCTAACGATCAAGGTGAGCGCGGTATTATTATTAATACCGCATCCGTTGCCGCTTATGATGGACAAATGGGGCAAGCTGCATACGCTTCATCCAAAGCAGCGATCGTAGGTTTGACGTTACCATTGGCAAGAGACCTTTCGCGCAATGGTATTCGCGTTATGACGATTGCTCCTGGTATTTTCGAGACGCCAATGTTGCTGGGAATGCCGCAGGATGTGCAGGACGCGTTAGGAAAAATGGTGCCATTCCCATCTCGCCTCGGTAAGCCAGATGAGTACGCACACCTGGCAAAAGCAATCATAGAAAATGTCATGTTAAATGGCGAAACGATTCGATTGGATGGCGCAATTCGTATGCAAGCAAAATAAATTATGTTGTAAATTGTTGTGCGCCATACGAAATCACATATTGCCGCATGACATTTTGATAGCGGGCTTATAAACTAGGGCAAACGATCGGTTTGCCCTTTTTTTGCGTTGGAATTTAATGATTGATAATGCTACTACTGGATTGATATTGACTGGCGGCGGTGCGCGAGCAGCTTATCAAGTAGGTGTTCTGAAGGCCGTTTCAGATATTTTATTAGAAGAAGGGTGGGACCCAAAAGATAATCCCTTCGGTATTATTTGCGGTACCTCTGCAGGTGCGATCAATGCAACTGCTTTGGCTTGTCGATCCGATCATTTTCAAGAAGCGGTTACTAGTGTTGTGCAAGTATGGGAAAATTTTGAGGCTGCACAAGTATATCGGGCCGATTCTTTAGGTGTAATCCGGTCTGGGGCACGATGGCTTTCATTGATGTCTTTTGGTTGGCTACTTAATAAGTGGCGTAAATCTCCTCCAACGTCTCTTTTAGATAATTCGCCCTTGGCGGGCTTACTGACCCGCATCCTGGATATGGATAGGCTAGATCAAGCGTTGGCGAACGGCGCATTGCGCGCACTTGCGGTAACGGCCTCATCTTATACAGCCGGACAACATTTAACTTTTTACCAGACATTGGCCGATATAGAGCCTTGGGTCAGAAGCCAGCGACTGGCGCAGCGTGACTTTATAGGCGTGCAACATTTACTCGCGTCTTCAGCGACCCCCTTTATTTTTCCTGCTGTTCCACTTAATTGGAGCGGACGGAGGGAGTATTGTGGTGATGGTTCAATGCGACAGTTGGCACCAATTTCTCCGGCAATTCATTTAGGCGCAAAAAAAATTTTAATTGTGGGCGCTGGGCGATTAGCAGAGCCCCCCCATCAACATGTCGAAGATGCGCAATATCCTAGTCTCGCGCAAATTGCAGGCCATGCAATGTCGAGTATTTTTCTTGATAGCCTGGCAGTGGATATAGAACGGCTTATGCGAATCAATAAAACGTTATCTATGCTG
>JACMRF010000003.1 GCA_014376575.1 Undibacterium sp. | reverse complement strand
GGTATGAAAATCGCTCTGCAAGCTTTGCGCAATTCACTCAAAAACAAACCGCAAGCGGCCGAGATTGACGGCTACACGCCAGAGCAACGCTTCTTCATCGCCAACGCCCAAAGCTTCCGCGGCCTGATGCGCGACGAGCGCCTGCGCCTGCAACTGGCGACTGACCCGCACGCCCCAGAAAAATACCGCGTCATCGCACCACTGGCAAATATGCCGGAGTTTTCCAAAGCCTTTAATTGTTCGGCCGAGAAATCACCGTTGCGGGTGGAAGCCAAGCGTGTAACTATTTGGTAAGTGGCATGCTGGCGCTGTTGTGGGCAATAGCGCCAGTGTTTAACACCGCATCGTCAGTGCGCAATGTCCATGCGGGTTCCAAGCCTATATTGCTTGCGAAGGCGCGTGGATATTGCGTGGTGGGCTAGGGTATTCTTAAAAACTTGCAGGCGTCCCGATGTCGGATAGTTTTCATCATGTGCCGGTGTCAAGATAAGCGGCAATAGACAATTTTCTAGTCCTTAAATCTTTTCCATCTCTCCTGGATCAAGCGCAATCACGTGGGTTTGCATGATGCCTTTTTCGTCGTGCCATTCGCGCATGACGCAGGGTTGGCCTTCTTCATCGATGGCCATGACCTTGAACAGGTTGCCTATCATTGATTCGATCAAAATACGTTCATCAGCGGGAAAGCTCTTGATGAATTTTTTGTCTAGCGTGACGACGCGCACGATGTCGCCTAAGGCAACGGCTTGGTTCTTGCAATCGAGTAGTTTTGGATCTGACATGGGATTTTCTCTGGGTTTTTGTGGCTGCATTTTAACCTGAATCGGAATGGGATCTTCTAAAAAACCACGAGCCGAGATCGCAACGATTAAAGATGAAAGGCTTAGCTGCTGAGGCGCAGAGGACGCAGAGAGAAAAATAAAGATTTTCTCTGCGAACTCTGCGCCTCTGCGGCGAGAAAAATTTTTGTTTTTAGCTTTTTAGAAATTTCAGAATTGGCAAGCGCATTATCCATGCGCCTTCTGGCATGAAAATGGCCTGTAACCCTTATTTGGAATGCGCCTTCGGTTTTTAGATGGCGGATCAAATAAAAAAGGCTTAAACCGGAATTGAGTTTAAGCCTTTTTTTACAGCAATTTCAGAAGGATGCGTTATGTAGCCTTCTTTTTCTCGCGGCCTATCCAGTACAGCGCGATCACAATCAAGGCATACGGCAGCATGGACAAAACATCAGCGTTTGCCCCTTCGAAGAACGGGTTGTTGGCCGTTGCCCAGTCGCCTAGTTTCTTGTCGAAGTCCGTCAAAATACCTGCCGTGAAGGCGATCACGATACCGCCCAATGCGCCACCGGCGATATAGCCGGATGCCAGCAAGGTGCCTGAGCCGCTGTCGCCCGCCGCTTGCTGTTCTTCTTCGCTGAGGTTTTTGTTGTGTTCCAGTTTGTTATTGCGTCTATCGACGAACCAGCGAATCATGCCACCGACAAACAGCGGCGCCGAAGACGAGAGGGGCAGATACACACCGACCGCAAAGGCCAGTGAAGGGATGCCCGCCATTTCCAATACCACAGCGATCATCACGCCGAACAATACTAAAGTCCACGGCAACTGCTGATCGAGTATGCCTTTGATGATGTAAGACATCAGCACGGCTTTTGGCGCGTCGTATTTTTTCACTTCGGTGCCGTCCGGGCGCTTGTTGTAAGCGCCGTTGATACCCGGGTCAACCAGGTATACTGCCTTGCCTGCGTTATCGACCAGGTATTTACCGGCAGGGCCGCCGTCTGTGCCGGTTTTGTGCCAGACCTTATAGGTGCCTTTGTCTTGTTCGGCTTGCGGGCCTTGCAGCTGGGCGGTGTCGGTCAGTTTGGAGGCGTCGGTCATCAAGCTTGGCGCGACTTGCGCAGCCGGTACATAGACCGTGCCGGCATCATTGAGTTTAAGCAGAATCGGGCCAAGGATCAGAGCGGAAGACAAAGCCCCTGCCAAAATCGCATACTGTTGCAAGCGCGGTGTGGCACCGAGGATGTAGCCGGTTTTTAAATCTTGCGAAGTGGTGCCTGCATTGCTTGAAGCGATACAGACAATCGCGCCGACTGACAAGGCGGTGACGTAATACTGGCCGCCCGTCCAACCCATGATCAGGAAGATAAGGCAGGTGAACAGCAGTGTCGCCACCGTCATGCCGGAGATAGGGTTCGACGATGAGCCGATCTCGCCAGTCAGGCGCGAAGACACGGTCGCGAACAAAAAGCCAAACACCAAGATCAGCAATGCACCTAACAGATTCATGTGCAACGGCGTGGCAAAAGTGATGACGGCGATGATTGCCAATGCGCCGATAACGACCCATTTCATCGGAATATCTTCATCAGTGCGCAAGCGCTTGGTGGTCAGGTTTGCTGCGCCTTTACTCAGACCAGACAAGCCAGCCGACAAGCTGCGCCAGATGGTCGGCATGGCGCGCACCAGGCTGATCAAGCCACCGGCCGCGACTGCACCAGCGCCGATATACAGCACGTAAGCGCTGCGAACATCATGTGGGCTCATGTCGCTAATCAGTTTGACGCCCGGGCTCAGTGGCACGCTGAGTGAGTCGCCAAAAAATTTGATCATAGGGATCAATAGCAGATACGACATCACACCACCGGCCGCCATCACTGAAGCGATTTTTGGTCCGATGATGTAACCGACGCCGAGTAGTTCTGGTGAGACTTCGGCACCGATTGAACCGGCTTTCAGTGGTGCGCCGAAGACCACTTCCGGCGTGTCTTTCCAGCCTTTGAAGGCGACGTTGATGACTTTGTACAAGAGGCCGACGCCAAAGCCACCAAAGATGATGGCGGCACGTTTGCCGGCTTCGTCCTGTGCATGCGGATTGCTGCTTTCGCCAGCGGCGGCGCGCGATGAGTCAGTTGCTGCGGCCTTTAATACCTCGGCGCAAGCTGTGCCTTCAGGGTATTTAAGTTCGCCATGCTTCTCAACGATCATGGCGCGGCGCATCGGGATCATCAGCAAGATACCCAGTAAACCACCGAGCACCGCGACAAGGGCAACGCGGGAGATTTCCAGATCAAAGCCAAGGATAAGAATGGCGGGCATCGTGACGCCAAGACCAAAGGCGATCGATTCACCGGCAGAGCCTGCAGTCTGGGTAATGCTGTTTTCCAGAATCGTCGAGTCTTTACCTCCTAGCTTATTAATCAGGCGGAAAAAAGTGATGGCAATGACGGCGACGGGTATTGATGCACTGACAGTCAGACCAACCTTGAGCACCAGATACAAAGACGATGCGCCAAAAATCATCCCCAGTACGACACCCATGACGAGGGCACGTATGGTGAATTCGGGAAGGTTTGCGGATGCGGGAATATAGGGTTTAAATGCAGGCTTAACAGCGGGGGCGGGGATTTCTGGTGGCATTTTTCTACCTTGTTATGGTGGCAAAAGCAGGTCTGCTGATATTTTGTATGGCAGCCTGGCTCCGTTATTTAGACGCCCCATGTCTCCGGTAGCGTCTGATCAAGATTTTGATGTCGTGCATTATCACGCTTTTTACGCGAGATAGGCAATCGCAGATTTCAGCTCACCGTTGCTTCATCGTGTTTGCTCACACCAGGTAATACCTTGATGGCACGGATCACTGGATTTTTCCATGCGACCAGAGCCAGTATCAGCGCACCGATTCCGGCAAAGCCAAGAGAGTAACGCAGGCCCAGATGCTCGCCGACCCAGCCGCCGATTAAGGCACCGGGGCCCGCGGGCAGCAGTATCAGCCAGCGCATGGTGCTGGTCATGCGACCCAGCATGGGTTCTGGTGTGACAGACTGGCGTAAGGCCAGAAAATTGATGAAGATCAGCACGCCACCGACTGAAAAGCAAGCCAACATCAACGCAAAGGCAGCGACGCCCCAGGCATTGGCAGGTGCTAGTGCTAGCAAAATCCAGCCTAGACCGCATACGGTCACACCCACCACCATGCACGGGCCAGGCCCAAGATCGCGGCTAATGCGATGGCCGTATAGGCTGGCTAAAATGGTGCCTACGCCCATCCCCATATAACTGAGCCCGACCGCTTGCTCAGATAAACCTAGCGTGCGCGTGGCGAACAAAATCTGCACCACCAAGGCGGCATTGTAAAAAAGTTGCCACGATCCGACCGTCATCGCCAGCGCAATCAGCAGCGGCTTGTTGGAAACAAAGGCAACGCCCGCTTTCAGATCGCGCCAGAAATGGGCATCTTCACGCAATGGTCTATTCTCCACAATTTTTACGCCACGCAAAATCGCCGCCGAGGTCAGCAACAAGACGGCATCGGCTAATAAAGCGATTGGCGCGCCGAGCAGTTTAATCAAGGCGCCCGCTGTTGCCGGTCCCGCCACTTCAGAGCCTGAGGTAGCCAGAGCATTCTTGGCAAAGGCTTCCACCAAGCGTGGCCTGGGGACAATTTGGGTCAGGACAATTTGTGCCGCGGTGCCAGCCGTTGTATTTATCGCACCGATCAAAAAGCCAACCGCGTACAGCCAGGGCATGCTCAACCAGCCCATCCACCATGCAAAAGGAACGCTGGCGACGCCGATGGCGATTAAGCTTTCGCCCACGATATAGACCGGTAATTTACGTACGCGATCGAGCCACACACCCGATGGTAAGGACAATAGGACAAACGGCAAACTCTCCATGAAAATCAATACGCCCATCTGCGTAGGGCTGGCATGTAACAAAACCGCTGCCGTCAGCGGCAGTGCCAACATGGTGATTTGCGCACCGAAAGAGCTGATAAGTATCGAAGTCCACAAGCGGCGATACACCAGATCACGCAACAGGTCGTTTGGCGCGAGCGAGAACGGCAGGGATAGTCTTTGTAAGAGCTGATTGAGCATCGATCTAATTTTATTTTTGCCTATTGGTCTGTGATTTAATGGGATGCAAACTTAGGGCATGGTTAAACCCATCGTTGAGCGAGTTTATCGCATTTGATGGCGTGACAATGTCGCCGCAACAGATACAATAATGAAATGCCTTGTGTGCGTGCATTGATGTCCTTCTCAGCACCAAGATTGAGCGTGTATTGTAAATTTAGTTCCAGCAGGATAGGTAAAATATGTTTGAAAAACCCATCGTCATGATCGACTTTGAAACCACAGGGATGAGTCCCGATCAGGGCGACAGAGTCACCGAAGTGGCTGCTTTACGGATAGTCGGTGGTAAGGTCGTGGGTAGATACGTCACCCTGATCAATTGCAATGTCCGCATACCTTCTTTTATTACCGAGTTAACCGGTATTTCGCAGGCAATGGTGAACAAGGCACCGCCCGCAAGTGACGTGATTCCTGAGCTGCTGAGATTTATTGGTACCGACACCCTGGCGGCGCACAATGCCAGTTTTGATGAGAAATTCCTCCAGGCAGAAAGCCAGCGTTTGGGGTTGTGGTCGCAACATAGCGGATTGATTTGTTCGGTGAAGCTGGCGCGCCGTGTTTTCCCTGGTCTGGATAGTTATTCTTTGGGGCGACTGGCAGCGTCGTTGGGAATCCGCTTCAAGGGCACAGCGCATAGAGCTGAAGCCGATTCTGAAGTGGCATCGGCATTGATACTACATATCGCTGCGCACCTGGGCGAGCGTTACGGTATTCGCAGTGTTGATCCGGGTTTGCTGCAGCAGATTACACAACTCACGGCGGCAAAAGTGCCGGCATATTTGGCAAAATATCTGACGCCGCCACCTGTCGCTGCTGTCAAAAAAAGTACCAAGGTAAAAAAATCGCTCAGCCCGCAGCGTTATCGCCATTACAAAGGCGGCCTCTATGAGCTCGTGTGTGAGGCGACGCAAGAGTCTGATTTGAGTCCTGTGATCGTATATCGCTCCCATAACGGCAGTATTTGGACTAGGCCAAAATCAGTTTTTTTTGAAACCATAAAAGTCGATGGCATAGAGATACAACGGTTTGCCGCTGTTGACGATTGATTTTGTTAGTAAACTTCTGCTGGACCCGAGAACGCGCTGGAGCTGGCTAAAAATGCTGATGTCGATGGCGCCCTAGTGCATGCACGCGCATCTGAGGATAGGTTCATCGCAGTACCTTATGGCGTCAAGCGGCGCGAGGTAATAGATGATAATTTGATTCACCTTGGGCCGATGAAAGATCCGGCAGACGTAAAACGAGTCAGTGGAGGATACTAGTCAGCTCCCGATGAAACGATCAATTTTTTGTCCACGAAAGGCACGAAAAAACTCGAAAAAAAACCAGCACGAAAAATATATAGATCAGCTACTTTGCCTATTTTTTTGCTTTGTAGTTCGTGTCTTTCGTGCCTTTCGTGGACAATGTTTCTCATTTTGATTTTCGGCTTGTCCATTGAGCTTAGCGCCGATGGGTCAAATCCGGCATGACGATAACGAGCGGCTTTGTATCGTCACACAGGCGGCTGAATAGTGACCAGTGGAGTCATTCATGATGAATGGCTTCGCCGCAGAAATGCGCATAAAGATTTTTATGCGGCTTTGTCTCTCTGCGGTGAGAAAAGTTTTTTTTGGAATTTTGAAGTTATTAGAAACCAATACGCATATTCCATGCGCTTTTCAGGCCAATAATGGTTTGTAAGCCGCACTGGTATTGCGCTCTATGTTTGGGAAATGATGGATAGCATTGATCTGGAAGTACTCAAAACTTGTGATCTGTGGATCAAGGCAGGGCGCAAATGCGCACTTGTCACCGTAGTGAAAACCTGGGGTTCAAGTCCGCGGCCAGAAGGTGCGACATTGGCTATTTGCGATGATGGCACCGTAGTTGGTTCAGTGTCCGGGGGCTGTATAGAAGATGATTTGATCGAACGGATGCGCAATGAAGGCATCGTGCGCAGCACGCCTGAAATCGTCACTTATGGCATCGCCGCCGACGACGCCCATCGCTTCGGCTTGCCCTGTGGCGGAACGATACAATTGGCGATAGAACCGCTGTCCGAAAAAAGTAAGATCGAGCAATTATTGCAGCGCCTGCAGGCACATGAGTTGGTGGCGCGCCAATTGGCATTAAGCACTGGCGATGTCAATCTCCAGCCCGCCGCAGCTGGATTAGGTCTGCAGTTATCTGCGAGCACTTTAACGACGGTACATGGCCCGCGTTGGCGCCTGTTGATCATCGGCGCGGGTCAGCTTTCGCGTTTTCTTGCCAGTATCGCCATCGGTATGGATTATCACGTGACCGTGTGTGATCCGCGCGAAGAATATCGTGAAGGATGGCAAGTGGAGGGCGTGCAAGTGGTGCATGCCATGCCTGACGATATGGTGCTGGAGATGCATCTTGATAGTCGCAGTGCCGTGGTGGCGCTGACGCATGACCCTAAATTGGATGATCTGGCGCTAATGGAAGCATTGAAATCTGATGCCTTTTATGTCGGCGCCATCGGCTCGCGTGTTAACAACGCCAAGCGTCGTGAACGTCTGAAAGAGTTTGATCTGACCGATGCTGACCTCGCTAAATTGCATGGGCCGATTGGTCTGTATATTGGCAGCAAGACGCCAGCTGAAATCGCCGTTTCTATTCTGGCAGAGATGACCGCAGTGAAGAATAAGGTGTTGTTGCCACCCGAAATTAGTATCGAACACGTCAAAAACATGGCTACTTAACGGAGTTGATGACGCTTCTTTTCTAACGGAAACCAAAGGTGCCGAAATATCGTCTGCGGTTTTGCCTATAAAACACAGAATTGAGACTTAAAATCGCGTAAAATCCCACCCAATATCAATCCGGCAGGGGAACTAGATGAGCATCAAATCAGATAAATGGATACGCCGCATGGCGCAAGAGCACGCCATGATAGAACCATTTTCTCCAGGGCAGGTACGCGAAGAAAATGGTCAAAAAATTGTCAGCTACGGCACGTCATCCTATGGTTACGATATTCGCTGCGCTAACGAATTCAAGATTTTTACCAATATCAATAGCACCATCGTTGATCCAAAAAATTTCGACGAGAAATCTTTTGTAGATTTCAAAGGCGATGTTTGCATCATTCCGCCCAACTCGTTTGCCCTGGCCAGAACCATAGAGTATTTCCGTATTCCACGTAGCGTTCTGACGATTTGCCTGGGTAAATCCACCTATGCACGCTGTGGCATCATCGTCAACGTCACGCCTTTTGAACCTGAGTGGGAGGGCTATGTTACGTTGGAGTTCTCCAACACAACACCATTGCCTGCCAAGATTTATGCTGGCGAAGGTTGTGCCCAAGTGCTGTTCTTTGAAAGCGATGAAATCTGCGAAACATCCTACAAAGATCGCGGCGGTAAGTACCAAGGTCAACGCGGCGTAACGCTGCCTAAGGCCTGATCAGCGCGCAGTTTCTCGTGATGGTGGCGATTTGTCGTTCGCTGGCAAACCAGATCAAGTTTATTTTGTAAAAAAATAAATATTGCCTATACTAGCCTTGCTTACTTATCTACAAAATAGTTTGTTATCTTGTCGTTCACCTAGGAGAGAAAATGAATAATCTGGATCAGCAAATGGCGTTTCCTGAATTGCAGCGCCGCCGTTTTCTTGCTTCATCCGCAAGCATTGCCATCGGATGTGCAATCGGTAGTTTTCCGCTTACTGGCAGTGCAGCAGCCGTACATGTTTTGCCGGCATTGCCGTATGTAGACGATGCGTTAGCGCCAGTTATTTCTTCGAACACAATAGGTTTTCATTACGGCAAGCACCATAAAGGCTACGTCGATAATCTCAATAAACTGATTGTCGGTACCGATTTTGCGGATATGAGCCTGGAAAAAGTGATCCTGGCAAGCGCTGGTCAGGCCGATAAGGCTGCTATTTTTAATAATTCTGCGCAAATTTGGAACCATACTTTCTACTGGCGCAGCCTGCGCGCGAATGGCGGTGGCGCACCACCTGCAGCGCTAAAACAAAAAATTGAAGCATCATTTGGCAGCGTAGAGGCATGCAAAAAAGAATTGGCCGCTGCGGCATTGGGGCAATTTGGTAGTGGTTGGGCATGGTTGGTGCTCGATGGCGACAAGCTCAAAGTAGTGAGAACAGCAAATGCGGAATTGCCACTCACAAAAGGACAAAAGCCTTTGCTCACTATCGATGTCTGGGAGCACGCCTATTACCTCGATTACCAGAACAAACGGGCAGACTATGTGAACGCTGTGCTGGATAAATTGATTAACTGGGGATTTGCGGCAGACAACCTGGCAGCGTAAAAAGTGTGCTTTCGTAAAAAAGCGGACTCTAAGTCCGCTTTTTTTTACATCAACAGTAATGCAAAATTGAATCCAGAACTTAGGCCATAAAGCCAAGATTGCGATTGGTAAAATTGGTGATATTGGGGAAAACATCATTGATCTGTGTCGTGCTCAGACCAAACCAGCTCGCTAGCGTTGCGCCATATTGATCGACTGAAAATTGCGGCAGCAAACTTCCTGAACCGACATCCAAAGCATGCTTAAGTCCGGTAACCGGGAAGTCGCCATAAATGTTTTTTCCTTTCACTGCACCACCCACAATAAAGTGATGCGAGCCCCATCCATGATCGGTGCCATCACCATTGCTGGTAAAGGTACGACCAAAATCAGAGGCGGTGAATAAAGTGACCTGATTGCGTAAATCTGTTCCCTGTAAATTTCCCATCGTGGTGTCAAAGTAGGCAATGGCATGTGAAATTTTCGCCAGCAGATCCGCTTGGTTGGCGCGTTGGAAGTCGTGCGTATCGAAGCCACCCATACTGACAAAAAACACCTGGCGTTGCGCGCCCAGCGCACTGCGCGCGGCGATGATACGTGCCACCGTCTGCAATTGCACTGCCAATGCATTGCTGGCGAGTGTTCCCGTGTTGGGATTGGTGTATTGCGTTGGGTTAGGTACGCCGGTTGGTCCCGCCACGGCCATTGATGGACTGAGCAAACTTTGAGCGTTAATGGATCGGTTCGTGATAGCAGCATGCTCTTTCTGGAGCAGATTGCTGGTGCCTGTGGTGATGATGTTTTTAAGTGGATTGGTGCCCGCCGTCGCGCCAAACAACGTGCCCGTGAGGCCACCTATAGGGACAGCACCAGAAGAACTTACTTGATATTGATTGACGGTTTTACCTGCCAAAAAGACGGCGTTTCCCGATGCAGAGATAGAAGTAAATATGGGGTTGGCATTATTTGCCGCCATCAAATCGCCCATGCGACCACCCCAACCATAAGCCGCACCTTCTGGCGCATAGGCTTGCCATAAGGATTGCTGATCATTGTGAGAAAACAGTTTTGGCGGCAGCTTTACGCTGGCCGCTTTGTATTGTGCCAAGGTCGTTGGCATCACTAGCGGACCGACGTTACTGATTACTGCCGCACGACCGTTGTCGAACAATCCCTTTAATTCGGCCATATTGGGATGTAGAGCAAAGCTGCGTCCTAGCTGGCTGGTGGTCGGGACGATAGGCAAAACTCCGCCGGCAGTGCCTACTGCAGGTAGTGCTATTGATCCGGCTTCGTTCGTGGTTCTGATGCTTAAGTATTGTGTCCATGATGTACTGTCGGTTGCCAGCACCGTATTGGCATGATCGTTTGCGCCAAACATGAAAAGGCAGACCAATGCCTTGTAACCGCCAGGTGCATTTTGAGCGGCTGCCGAAGCCACTGTCGCCAGATTGAGCGCGAATGGCGCACCCGCAACACCGACTGCGGACAACATGGATGACATGCGTAAAAATTCGCGGCGCGAAGCGTTAATTTTGTTAGCCATCATGTCTCCGGTTATTGTTGTACAAGATATTCAGGTGACGCCATCGTCAAAAATATCGACAGATAAACACGATTTTTTCTGGCGGTATCAGCGCTTGCCGTATTGGTAGTAGAAATGGTCACAGAATTGACAGCTGCGAGTATTTGCGTGCGTAGACTGCTGCTCATTTGATTCGCCATTAATAACAAATTAATTTGATCAATCAGTTTGTCAGGTGTGTCGGCCAATAAAATGAGCGAGGTATAGTCTGCTTTGATATCGCGGGAAGTACCAGTTCCATTGGGGATGACATCGCGCATAAAATTGAGGTAACCAACAATTGACGTTTCACCTGTTATTTGAAATTCGGGCGCGACCAGGTTGGCAACAGCGATACTCGTGTTGGGTGGCACATAACCTGGACGATAAAAATTGAAAACGGAAGGCGAGCGCATGACGGTTTGCCCTAAGCCGCTGAGGGGGTCATCTTGATTGCCAATCAAAAAGCGCGTTGACGTAGATTTTGCATTGAATGAGCGCATCCAGTGCGCGAAACGCAGAAACGGTTCGCGTAGTTTTCCGCTATTGATATTCGTGCTGTCGATATCCGCGCGCGCTTCGTTATCGAGAAAGATGGCTTTGATCACCGCTTTCATGTCGCCGCGTACTCCCTGCCCATTATTGGCAAATGCAGCGGCAACACGCGCCACATATTGCGGGCTCGGGTTGCTTGTTACCAAGCGCTGAATGAGCTGTTTTCCAATGAAGGGACCAACATTATTATGGCTATACATTCTGTCGAGTGCAATCTTGAGACTATCCTCGGGGCTTGCAGTACTTTGCGCTGGGATGGTAACGCCTAAAAAT
Organism: Undibacterium sp.; assembly: GCA_014376575.1. Next base: position 15,444 of record JACMRF010000003.1, on the reverse strand, counting down.
GTTTTCTCCGAAGTGGAGTGATACTTGGGATAACCTTGCATCGGCATCCAATCGCGATTAGTGTCTGGATTGCCACCAAAAAATCGCGTGTCGGACTTGTCCGGACCAGCCCAACTCCACCCTGTAAATACTTTGGCTAATCCGCTGATATCGGCGCTGGTATAGGTCTCAACAGCTTTGCCATTGGTGAGTTTAGGCGTGCCATCTTGATTTAATTCCACTAAGCCAATGGTGAATAACTGCATGACCTCACGTGCATAATTTTCGTCAGGTACGCGAGTGCCGGATTCTTTTTGATTGCGCATCGACGTCAAATAAATGCCCATCATCGGATGCAAAGACACGGCCTCAAGCAGATTGCGGTAATTGCCGAAAGCGTTGCTTGCCAACATGTCGTAATACGAAGCAACCCCTCTTGGATAGTTATTGACACTACTGTCTAAAAACGATATGACAAAAATTTGTGAAAGCGCATAAGTGATGCGTTGACGTAATTGATCATCTCCGTTAACAGCCTGTTGCCAGAATGATTCAAAAAATTGATTTTGACTCAAAGTACTTCCGGTCGGCAGACTGGGCGCTATCGTATCCATGTACGTACGATGTAATTTTTGCGGTTGCGCGAATTGTGCATCTAGATACGCACTGTAGCCCTTGGTGATGACATAATTGATCTCGACGGTGGTGGCCCCAAAACTGGATTGCGCCAGCATATGCGACGCCTGTGTTGCCGTTGGTGGAACGATGACGATGGGTGGTGCTGGCACCATACCATTGCCACCCAACGAAGACCCACCACCGCATGAGGACAAAAGGATGAAGAAACTGCTAATAGCAATCGAGCGTAAAATTTGTAGCAAGGTATTTTGCAGCGACATGTTCAACTCCATGGGAATTTTATTTTGCTTATCCGCAATAAAATAGCATGCCTGCAAAAATTGGACTAGATCTTAAGTGTTACTTTTCGTAAGTAAGACTACCGCATAACTTATGCACATAACAAACCTTGATTGCTCAGTTCAGGTTTGTTTATAAATTAAAATACTGTTTAAATGACTAGATATTTATGTATTTGGTGCTTGGCTTTTCATTTAAACGCATCAATCGATTTCAGCAAGAGTTTGGTGCACAAACGCAGAAAGAATTAATTTAGATTGCGTAGGGACGTCCACAAATTCGAACCCATGTCTAAATTCATCTGTGTTTTCTGTCGGCGCAATTGAGCGGAGAATAATATTTAGGGTCAAATATTCATCATTTCCAGCTGCATTGACCTTAAATTTAATGACTCCAGTATCATTTTTTTGACCTAAAGGCTTTTTAATGATGCCGGAGCTACCGCCCATGCTTAAATCACTCAATGTCGCCGCGGCTGTTTGCTCAGGATTCCCAACGGTAACAGAGGCAATTATTTTTACTGTCGCACGCGATCCTTGACGAATTGCCGTACATCGCACTAATTTTGGATATGATAAATGCAGATAGGGGTGTGGGGAAAAAACTAATTTTAGTGCCGACGCTGTAAACGCATACGCCTTTTTTCCTGGAAATGCCCGAACGATAAAAGTTTGGCCGTCTCTAATTAACGCACCTTTACCATCGACGATAGGCGCTGTTACGAGTATAGATTTATTCTTAATAAAACCGATGAGCTTGACCGAGTAGCGGATGTGAGCGTTGTCGTGAACTTGTAGATAAAAAGTTTCACCAACGTGCCAGCGCACGCTGTCCAAATCAAGCATGACCGATTCTTTGTTTTGTTCTTGGGCTTGAGCTGTTTTTGTTGAAGAGGCAGCTGTTGCAACTAATAAGGAAGCCTTAGCAGAATCATCTTTCCATAAAGGATCGTTGCAGTATCCATTTTCAATTAAATTTTCAAGCTGGCGCGCATGTTCAATGATACTGCCAGCGACAAGAAGGAGATTGCCCCAAGAATCATACACGTCTTGGTTGATAGGCTTGCCGATGTTGAGCTCTTCATGCTTAATCGGTTTTAATGCTTCTAATTCGTTCATGCCTTTTCCTAGCATTCGTTGTCATACCAAAACACCTTATGATTTGTTCATTAAGAATAATCAGTTTTTCTAAGTATTTATACCATAAAAAGCCTATTGGATCAGACCTGTCCCAATAGGCTTTTATGCTAAGTCAGACTTTGTGAAATCAATGCGATGTTATTCCGATAATTCTGCACCAATGGGAACGCAGTCAACAAAATACCCACGTTTCCCATCAATTTCTGCTTTGACCAGGCCATGACAGTCTGTTTCAAAACCGGGGAATTGCTCGTTAAAATTACGTACAAATTTTAAGTAGTCAACGATCGTTTTATTGAAACGCTCACCCGGAATCAACAAAGGAATACCGGGAGGATAGGGCGTCAGTAAAATTGCAGTAACACGGCCTTCAAGATCATCAATTGACACCCGCTCAATTTCACGGTGAGCCATCTTGGCAAATGCGTCTGAAGGCTTCATTGCTGGTTGCATGTCAGAGAGATACATCTCGGTTGTCAGGCGTGCGACATCATGCGTTTTGTAGACTTCGTGAATGCGCTGACAAAGGTCTTTCAGACCGGCACCTTCATAGCGAGGGTTGGCCGCCGCAAACTCGGGCAAAATACGCCACATCGGCTGGTTTTTGTCATAATCGTCTTTGAACTGTTGAAGCGCTGTTAACAAAGTATTCCAGCGGCCCTTGGTAATGCCGATGGTGAACATAATAAAGAAAGAGTAAAGGCCGCATTTCTCGATGATAACGCCGTGTTCGGCAAGGTACTTTGTGACGATCGATGCCGGGATCCCGGTCGAGTCAAATTTTCCCTCCAAGGACAATCCTGGGGTCACTAAAGTCGCTTTAATTGGGTCTAGCATGTTGAAACCGCGTGCCAGATTGCCAAAGCCATGCCAATCATCTTCAGCGTGAATCATCCAATCTTCACGAGAGCCTATTCCATCTTCCGATAGAGTTTCAGGTCCCCAGACTTGGAACCACCAATCCTGCCCCCATTCTTGATCCACCTTACGCATCGCACGGCGGAAATCGAGAGCTTCCAAAATAGACTCTTCAACTAAAGCGGTGCCGCCAGGTGCTTCCATCATGGCAGCCGCGACATCGCATGAGGCGATAATGGAGTAATTGGGCGAGGTTGACGTATGCATCAAATACGCTTCTGCGAAGCTGTCTTTGTCGAGCTTAACTGATTCTGATTCACGTACTAAAATTTGTGACGCTTGTGAAATTCCCGCTAGCAATTTGTGAGTAGATTGAGTCGAAAATATCATGGATTTTTTCGCGCGAGGCCGATCTTTGCCGATGGCATGCATGTCTTGATAGAAAGTGTGGAACGTTGCATGTGGTAACCATGCTTCATCGAAATGCAAAGTGTCGATTTCGCCATCCAGCAAATCTTTGAGGGTCTCGACGTTGTACAACACACCGTCATAGGTTGATTGTGTGATGGTAAGAATGCGTGGCTTTTTATTTTTGGCTTTACGAGCAAAGGGATTCGCTTCGATTTTCCGACGAATACTTTCCATCGAAAATTCTTCCAGTGGAATGGGCCCAATAATACCTAGGTGATTACGCGTCGGCATCAAAAATACCGGTATTGCGCCGCACATAATGATGGAATGCAAAATTGATTTGTGGCAGTTGCGATCGACGACAACGATGTCACCAGGCGCCACTGTGGAGTGCCATACCATTTTATTCGATGTGGACGTACCGTTGGTGACGAAGTAGCAATGGTCGGCATTGAAAATACGCGCTGCATTACGCTCTGATGCAGCAACCGGACCGGTATGATCCAATAATTGTCCGAGTTCTTCAACTGCGTTACAAACGTCGGCGCGCAACATGTTTTCACCAAAAAACTGATGGAACATTTGTCCGATAGGTGATTTTAGAAATGCCACGCCACCAGAGTGGCCAGGGCAATGCCAGGAGTAGGAGCCATCATTGGCATAATGCACCAACGCACGGAAGAACGGTGGCGACAAGCCATCAAGGTAGGACTTGGCCTCACGAATAATGTGTCGCGCAACGAATTCAGGCGTATCTTCAAACATGTGAATGAAGCCGTGTAATTCGCGCAGAATGTCATTGGGAATGTGGCGTGAAGTGCGAGTTTCACCGTACAAATAAATGGGGATATCCGCATTTTTGTAGCGTATTTCTTCGACGAAAGCACGCAGAGATTTCAAGGCATGATCAGTTTCTTCATCCGAGCCTTCACCAAACTCTTCATCATCAATTGATAAGATAAAAGCCGATGCGCGGGATTGTTGTTGAGCGAATTGGGATAAATCACCGTAGCTGGTGACACCTAGCACTTCCATGCCTTCCTTCTCCATGGCATCGGCAAGCGCACGAATACCAAGACCAGAAGTATTTTCAGAACGGAAGTCTTCGTCAATGATGACGATAGGAAAGCGGAATTTCATGGAAGTCTCCAAAAAAGCTTATTACAAGGGAGACGCCTGGGCAAGTTAACTCAACCGCTTGCGCGCCAAAAAATTTAAAGAAGCGAATTTTCTCAGATATGCGAGGCTAGATGTGAAAAAAATGGAGATGAATTGCTAAATGTGAAAATTTCATTAAATTGTCACGATACGCAGTGCAAATAACTGCCAAGATCTATAGCCATTTAGGCGCAATCGCTTGATGTGCTTATTCAATATGCAAAAGGCGAATGACATAAAGTGTTGTGTCATTCGCCTCTTTACATCGCTTTGGCTTTTAGATAAGCAGAAACAGTGCCGAATTCTTAAAAACGATAGCTGGCCGCCGAGTAAATGGTGACTGGCGTTTTTTGAAAAATAAATGGACTATTGGCGGCATCGCCCATGAGATGTTGGACCGACGCACCAGTCGTTAATGACCAGTTCGTATCGATACTCCAATGCCAGTTCGCCCCTAATTTGACGTCCGTTAAACCAGATGACGGCGCATATTGGTTGTAACCACTAGCGCTTGCTTGCGTCGCATTTACGCCGAAATACGACTGCTGATAACTATTATTTGCCCAATTGGTGCTAAAAAGTGCAGTGATGCGATGTTTTGCGCTCAGCATATTCGTGGCTCTTCCGCCTATGCTCAGTTGAAGACCATTATGATCAACGCCTGATCCATATCTCACTGAAGAGAGCAGAGCATAATTGGTATTGACGTAGTAATTTAAAAAGGCACCTGGCTCTAACGCGGAATCGATATCGCCCATTCCATTTAATTTACTTGATTTTGCATCGTCACGGCCTGGTTCCATCGTCATTCTAACGCCGTATTGCAGGCTGGGATTTTTAGAAAAGTTATAGCCTAGACCGGAAATTGCACTAAAAAATGCACCATTTTTCCATTGCGCATCAAAAGCTGGATAAGCTGCAATACGTCGTTCGTCAGAACCTGTGTATTTGGGCATCGATAAAATGACAGCGCCGAGAGAAAAATTGACGTTGTTCTGAATATAAGGGGTAGGCGTAAGCTGCGCGAAATCAAGAACCTGTCCTTGAACGGAGCAGACTGCGGTGATTAGTGCAAGGCCGAGGATTTTTTTCATTGAGATGTCATCCTTAAATATGCAGCCATGCCAGTGCAGCAAGACCGGTACCCGCTAACGCAACTCCGTAGGAAGTGTATTGTAACCATTTTTTCTTGGTCAGGAGGGTTATTGCCGCCAGTGAAATCGCAATTTGTAGTGCCGTCATCGCCTGCGCCCAACGATGATGCTGATGCAAGGCGCCTTCTGATTTATGATCCCATTCGGTCGATTCTGCTTCGAATTTTTCTGCGACGAGTTTAATCGCTTCTTTTTCTGTTTCATAGCGCGCTACTTTAGCTTTGTATTTCTCTACATCAGCACCAGGAAGTACCAGGGCGAGTTCAGCCAGATTTTGTTTGCTGGACTTGGATTGATAAAAATTCCATTGGTTTGCCGCTTCTGTTTTTTTGATGGCAGCTTCATTCTTAAACATAGCGGCATCATTTTGTGTAGCGCCGCCTTGAAAACCAAATAGGGCGCCAACCGTCGCCATAATGGCGGTCATTACCGCGATTCTGCTGGCAAATTGATCATTGCCATGAGCCGCGTGTTCGAGCTCATGATCATGTGGCCCGTGTACGTGGAAGCCGTCTGCAGACATGTTATTTCCTATCTTTTCTATTAATTGATTGATACGTAACAAGCGCGTAATTTAATTTGCTTGTTTCTGAGTGATGATTTTCTCTGGCAATTTCTTCCCACAGTTGGGAATCTATTTTTGGAAAAAATGCATCACAAATAAAATCTTGCTGTATTTCTGTCACTATTAACTGATCTGCCAGCGGTAACGCCTGTTCGTAAATCTGCGCGCCGCCAATGATGAATGCGGGCTCTCCCTTGAGTAAGGCTTGCGCCGCGTGCAAGGAAGGTGCAGATTCAACACCTTCATGCTGCCAATGTTGATTGTGAGTGATCACAATATTGCGTCTATTCGGTAAAGCTCTTCCTATGGAATCAAAGGTTTTGCGTCCCATAATGATCGTTTTGCCAGTCGTCGTTCGCTTGAAATGTGCCAGATCCTCAGTTAAATGCCATGGCAATTTGTTATTGATGCCTATGCCGCCTTGCTTGTCTGTAGCAACAATAATCGTTAAAGATGACGTCATGATGAAGTACTCCCTTAGACCGCTATTGGTGCTTTAATGTGCGGATGAAACTGATAATCGACAATCTCAAAATCGTTAAATTGATAATCGAAAATAGAATCTGGCTTGCGCTTGATGACTAATTTGGGCAATGCAAAGGTGCTTCTGGCTAGTTGTTCCTCGACTTGATTGAGGTGATTTGAATACAGGTGGCAATCGCCACCAGTCCAAATAAATTCTCCTACATCAAGCCCTGTTTGTTGCGCCACCATATGCGTCAAAAGTGCATAGGACGCAATATTAAATGGCACACCGAGAAAAATATCGGCGCTACGTTGATAGAGTTGGCAAGAGAGTTTTCCATCGGCTACATAAAACTGAAATAATGCGTGGCATGGTGGTAATTTCATATGAGGAATGTCCGCAACATTCCAGGCAGACACGATCAACCTGCGTGAATCAGGATTGACTTTGATTTGCTCAATAACTTGCGCGATCTGATCTACATGCCCGCCATTTGGTAGCGGCCAACTACGCCATTGCGAACCATAGACAGGGCCTAAGTCTCCATTTTCATCTGCCCAATCGTCCCAAATCGACACACCGTTTTCTTTGAGATATTGGATGTTGGTTGAACCGGCAAGAAACCAAATGAGTTCATGAATAATGGATTTAAGATGCAGTTTTTTTGTCGTCAGCAAGGGAAAGCCCGTGCTCAGATCGAAGCGCATTTGATGCGCGAATACCGAGATAGTACCGGTGCCCGTGCGGTCAGTTTTTTTTATGCCATGTTGTTGTACATGGCGCATGAAGTCGAGATATTGTTGCATAGCGTGTCATAGAATTTTTGCGACATTGTAACGGATTACGTGTCATGGAGGGCATTGTACGATAGGGCTGAATATACTCCCTTAAAAACTAGTTAATTTAGTTCAAATGCGCTGGTCAATACTGCGTCTTGCATTAATACTGGTGGGAGTATCTTAATTTGCGGCCTAATTACTTAGCAGCAAGTTGTCTAAATCAGGATTGCCAGGTGCAGTTAATGGGATGCTGATGTCAAATCGAGAACCATGCCCAATGGTACTGGTGGCGCGAATTTCACCTCCCAAAACGTTGGTAATGAGATTAAACGTGATGCTAAGACCTAAGCCACTACCGCCTTGACCAAACTTTGTTGTGAAAAAAGGTTCGAAAATACGGTTGATGATTTCTGGCGCAATACCTTTACCATTATCCTCAAAAACGATCAGGACATGATCCCCCTGTTTTTGTGCATGACAACGCATGTGCCCGTCAATTAATCCATCCAAACCATGTGCGACCGCGTTGTTAACGAGGTTGGTAAACACTTGCCCGAGTGGCCCTGGATAGCTATTAAGTTTAATGTCAGCAGGAATATCAAGTTCAAGTGTAAACGGTGTTTTGCGCAGGCTGGAGTGGAGCAGGGCAGCCAACTCCTGAAGCATAATAAGCAAGCCAAATTCACGACGTTGTGCACTAGACTGGTCAACTGCCACCTGCTTGAAATCTCCGACCAGCCGTGCTGATTGCTGTAGTCCGCGAAGTAATAGTTTGGTAGATCCTGTTGCCGTTTCGGTGTACCGGGTGAGGTCGGATTTGCGCATTGTTCCTTCTGTCAGCATGCGAACCAAATACCGAGTCTCGTCTTCCAGCGTACTGGCAACCAACAAGCAATTGCCTAATGGGGTATTTAACTCATGTGCCACACCGGCAACCATTGAGCCTAATGCCGCCATACGTTCTACTCTGGCTAATTCATTTTGAGCACTATTCACATTGACGAGCGCATTTTCGAGTTCCTGCGTGCGTTGCCTGACCTTGGATTCTAGTGAGTCTGAATATTCCTGTAGTTGATGATTCTTGACTTCCAATTCATGAAACGAGCGCCGTAACGCTTGTCGTGTCGCTTCAAGGCTAATTGCTAAATGACCGAGTTCATCCTTTCGGTTAAGGGCGATGGGTTCGTTCAGCTGCCCATTGGACAGACGGTCCGACTCACTCATCAGCAGTTTAATCGGCTGCACCAAGCGCCATTGTAAGACCATGAGAATAAAAGAAATGGCAAGTATCAATGACAATACGGCTGTACTGACATAGCGCCTGAAGTCGGCAGCGAGATCTTCTCTTAATATGTCCTCTGCCAAGGTCAGGCGAACTTCACCGATGGTTTGTTCTCCATGTTTGATTGCTTGCGAGAGGCTACTAAATGGCCCCTTTTGAGACGGCATTCTCACATCGTTGGTAATGAAGGACTTACGATCCGGTAAAGTAATGACGTCAATTTTGGCGACACGAGGATCTGAATACACAACCTCGCTTGAGATGTTGGCAATGTCAGGAGTGATTTGCCAAAGTGGTTCGCTTAAAATGACGGAGAGTATTTCTGTGAGACGTTTGTGATCGGCAGCAACCTTGACTCTGGCTGCAGTTTCTATCGTGCGTAAATGGTAGGGAACGAGTAGTGCCGAGGGTACAACTAGGCCAAAGGTAACTGCAAGAATGATGGCTAATCGTAAGGTAATTCGATGATGTATTTTTGATGAGAGATGTCGAAACTGCATTGCAATATCCTTGTCCATCACTTCCTGGGCGGATCTCAACGATAAATAGCTTACATCATCAACGATCCAGATTAGATCGTCGCAATTTAATTTGTTGAGAAATTTTTATGTCGCTGTCAGTTGTCGAGAAATATAGATAAAAAACTTAAGCTGATCAATTGCAGGAATGGTAAAAGATTTTTTGTCTTTCGGCAAGATAGCGAGCTTATTTGGCTTCCTCGATCCACGCCATTTATATTGCTTCAAGAATTTTTTCGCCACCGTGATGAGGGGCATCATCAAATTCAGGCAAGTCTATTACCCAATTATGTAGATCAGTAAATCGCATAGTCAATGGATCTATCTCTGGAAATTTGTCGTACGGCTCTTCAGCGATGCGTGCGGTGTCTGTCCATTTCATCGCTGACGTATCAAATTTCCAGTGGGATTTTGCTGAGTGTTAATTAATGATTTTCGCGGGCGTGATTGATCGTGTATTTAGGAATTTCTATTGTAATGTTTTCTTTCCCGAGTTTGACTTGACATGACAAGCGCGAGTTTGCTTCCAGTCCCCAAGCGGCATCGAGCAAATCTTCTTCGTCATCACTTGATTCATTCAAGGACTTGAAACCTTCGCGTATGACTACGTGGCATGTGGTGCAGGCGCATGACATTTCACATGCGTGTTCGATTTCAACATCACTTTCAACCAAGGCTTCGCATAGCGATTTTCCTTCAGGAACCTCGATTATCGCCCCTTCAGGGCAAAGTTCAGCGTGGGGTAAAACAGTAATTTGTGGCATATAGAAATCTCGATTAAATTTAAGCTATGTCGTTCAATTTTTTGCCGGTTAAAGCAGTACGAACACTTTTATCCATGCGTCTGGCCGCAAATTCTTCGGTACCGTCTGCTAATGCAGTAATCGCGTTCTTTAAAACATCTTGATCAGTTTCTTGTGCGAATCGCCGTACATCGTCCATTAATTTTACAATGGCGTCTTGCTCATTGTTGGAGAGTAATTGCGCGTCATCGTTGAGTGCGGATTGTGTCGCGAGCAAGATGCGTTCCGCCTCCACTTGCTCTTCTTTTAATGCGCGCTGCTGCATATCTGATTCGGCAGAACTAAAAGAATCTTGTAGCATGCGTGTAATGTCATCATCGGCCAATCCATAAGACGGCTTCACCGTAATTGATGTTTCAACGCCCGAGCGTAGCTCGCGTGCAGACACCGATAACAAACCATCTGCGTCGACTTGATAAGTAATACGGATGCGCGCTGCGCCTGCCGCCATCGGTGGGATACCGCGTAATTCAAACCGTGCCAATGAGCGGCAATCACTGACTAGTTCACGTTCACCTTGTACGACATGAATGGCCAGCGCGGTTTGTCCGTCTTTAAAAGTCGTGAACTCTTGCGCTCGCGCACAAGGAATAGTTGAGTTTCGCGGAATAACCTTTTCAGCTAGGCCGCCCATGGTTTCAACACCAAGAGAAAGCGGAATGACGTCAAGTAATAACCAATCGTCACCCTGCGCACGATTGCCAGCAAGCAGATTGGCCTGTAGCGCAGCACCAAGAGCGACAACTTTGTCTGGGTCAATATTGGCCAGCGGCGTTGTCTGGAAAAATTCACTCACGGCCTTACGCACGTGCGGCATGCGTGTGGCGCCGCCAACCAGCACGACGCCATCGATCTCGTCTGCGGAAAGATCAGCATCGCGCAATGCCTTGCGGCAGGGCGTTATCGTCTTGAGCACCAAATTTTGCGTGATCTCTGAAAAGATGCTTGTGCTCACTTGCAGGTGTACGCTTTCACCTGAATTGAGTTTGGCATCAATAAAGGTTGATGTTTTTGTAGACAACGTCTCTTTTGCCTCCCGTGCTTTTATCATTAACAGACGTGTATCTTCGTCTGTTAATGGCGCCAATTTCGCTTCCTGCAAAATCCAGCAAAAAAGTCTGTGGTCAAAATCATCACCTCCAAGTGCGGAGTCACCACCAGTTGACATGACCTCAAAAACACCTTTACTCATTTTAAGAATAGAGATGTCAAAAGTGCCACCGCCGAGGTCAAAGACTGCGTAGATGCCTTCCGATGCGTTGTCCAAACCGTAGGCGATGGCCGCAGCAGTTGGTTCATTTAATAGGCGGAGGACATTTATCCCCGCTAATTTCGCGGCATCTTTAGTCGCTTGTCTTTGTGCATCGTCGAAATAGGCCGGTACAGTAATGACTGCGCCGACAAGATCATCACCAAGCGCGTCTTCCGCTTGTTGACGTAAGGTCGCTAATATTTGCGCCGAGATTTCAACTGGGCTTTTCATGCCTGCGATCGTTTTTAACTGCACCATTCCAGGCTCATCGTGAAAATCATAGGGGAGATTTTCAGCATGAGCGATATCTTTTAATCCTCTTCCCATAAAACGCTTAACGGAAAGAATGGTGTTCTTTGGGTCGTTCGTCTGTTCTGCCTGCGCCTTATAACCGATATGCGCATGACCATTAGAAAGATAGCGCACGATAGAGGGCAGCAACGCGCGGCCTTCTTCGTCATTAAGAACCTCGGGAATGCTATTGCGTACTGTTGCTACCAGTGAATTTGTCGTGCCAAGATCAATACCTATCGCTAGTCTATGCTGATGCGGTGCGGTGGACATGCCAGGTTCGGAAATTTGCAGTAATGCCATGATGGGTCTGTTGTGGATGGAGGGCCATCGCTAATATGCAAAAAAATAGTACCTTTTGCTTGGTTGTTCGAACTTACTCTTCCGACGCGATGATGTCGGCCGTGAATTTCTCAAGAAACATACAGGCGCGGATTTGTTGTGCCGCCCGCGCAAAATCACCTAGATCCAGGCTAACACCCACTTCGTTCATGTGGGCATTGAGTTCTTTGCGCAATTGAGTTTCTAATCCAGCCATCGCCGCCATATCTTTAGTCTGCCTCGCATCGTCAAAAGCTTCGCGCCACTCCATTTGCTGCATCAAAAACGCAGCCGGCATACTGGTATTGGATTCTGTTTCCAGATCAACGCCATGCAATTCACATAGATAAGTTGCACGTTTCAGCGGTTTTTTTAAAGTTTGATAGGCCTCGTTGGCACGAGTAGACCATTGCATCGCAACGCGTTTTTCAGCATCGCTGGCTTGTACAAATTTATCTGGGTGAACTTTGGATTGCACCTCGCGATAAGCGGTATCCAACTGCGCTTGATTTAAACTAAATCGTTGCTGCAGTTGGAATAACTCAAAATGATTTTGCATTTACTAATGCCTTCTAAATTCTAAAGCTTTCGCCACAGCCGCATTCATCCTTCATATTAGGATTGTAGAATTTAAATCCTTCGTTCAGTCCTTCACGGGCAAAATCGAGTTCTGTACCATCGATATAGGGCAAACTTTTTGGATCGACGAATACCTTCACGCCATGTGATTCAAATACCTGATCGTCGCTACCGACTTCATCCACATATTCCAATTTATACGCCATACCTGAACATCCGGTAGTACGAACGCCAAAGCGCAGGCCTATACCCTTGCCGCGGCGTTCCATATAACGCGTGACATGCTTCGCTGCTTTTTCAGTCAGTGTGATTGTCATCTCAAGTCCAATACGTCTTTAAATATTAAGTGCTTAGTTCGGCAGCATGCTTGGTTTTGTAATCGAGCACCGCCGCTTTAATGGCGTCTTCTGCCAAAATTGAACAGTGAATTTTTACTGGCGGTAAAGCGAGTTCTTCGGCAATTTGCGTGTTCTTGATCAACATTGCTTGATCGAGAGTTTTACCTTTGACCCACTCGGTCACTAAAGACGACGATGCAATGGCAGAGCCGCAGCCGTACGTCTTAAATTTGGCATCTTCGATAATACCGTCGGCACCAACCTTGATTTGCAATTTCATCACGTCGCCACAGGCTGGTGCGCCGACCATGCCGGTACCAATAGTGTCATCACCTTTGTCGAAAGCGCCGACATTGCGTGGATTTTCGTAGTGATCTAAAACTTTTTCTGAGTAAGCCATTTTGATGCTCCTTGCGATTATGTTGGCAATTATGTTAACAATTGAGTTAGTGTGCAGCCCATTGGATAGATGCGATATCTATGCCGTCTTTAAACATGTCCCAAAGTGGGGACAACTCGCGCAGTTTTGCCACTTTGGTTTTGAGTAAATTAATCGTGAAATCAATATCTTCTTCAGTCGTGAAGCGCCCGATGGTGAAACGAATTGAGCTATGCGCCAACTCGTCGCTGCGACCTAAGGCGCGCAGTACATAAGATGGTTCCAGGCTGGCAGAAGTACAGGCTGAGCCGGAGGACACAGCAATATCTTTAATCGCCATAATCAGCGATTCGCCTTCCACATAATTAAAACTGACATTAAGGTTATGTGGAACGCGATGTTCCATATCGCCGTTGATATAGGTCTCTTCGATTTCTTTCAAACCGTTGGCGAGACGGTCACGCATCGTTCTTACGTGGATCAGTTCACTTGCCATTTCTTCTTTTGCGATACGAAAGGCTTCACCCATGCCAGCGATTTGATGTGGTGGCAATGTGCCTGAACGCAAGCCGCGCTCGTGCCCTCCGCCGTGCATCTGTGCTTCGAGGCGCACGCGAGGTTTGCGGCGAACATATAAAGCACCGATTCCTTTAGGACCATAGGATTTGTGAGCGCAAAAAGAGACTAGGTCAACTTTAGTTTTTTCTAAATCGATCTCAACTTTGCCGGTTGCCTGTGCTGCATCGGAGTGAAAAATGATACCTTTTTCGCGGCATAGCTCACCGATCTCGTCGATAGGTTGGATCACGCCAATTTCATTATTAACCCACATCACCGATACCAGGATGGTGTCTGGACGAATCGCTTCTTTCAGCTGTTCTATCGTAATCAGTCCATTGTCTTGCGGCTGCAGATACGTCGCCTCAAAGCCCTGCCGTTCTAGTTCACGCACAGTATCAAGCACGGCTTTATGCTCGGTTTTGACCGTAATGATGTGTTTGCCTTTGGATTTGTAAAACTGCGCAGCACCTTTTAATGCCAGGTTGTTGCTTTCTGTCGCGCCTGAAGTCCAGATGATTTCACGTGAATCAGCGTTGACGAGTGCAGCTACCTGTTCGCGCGCTTCTTCTACTGCTTTTTCAGCATCCCAGCCATACATATGGCTACGTGAAGCAGGGTTGCCGTACTGCGCGCGTAAAAACGGGATCATTTTATCGGCAACACGTGGATCAACTGGCGTAGTCGACGAGTAATCCATATAAATAGGGAAATGCGGTGACTTTAATGTGTCCAGCAAGCTTTTTTCCAAGGGGGCGTTCATTGTTCAAGACTCCAAATGTTCAAGATGCGGTATTGCCGGCATGCGAGTGATGCATGACGACGACATGTTTATCCGAGGTTTTCTGTTTTTGTTGGTTGACCAAATCTTGTAAAGAGACGGAATCAAGATAGTCAACCATTTTTGCGTTTAAATTAGCCCATAAATCGTGGGTCATGCAATGAATGCCGTTCTCGTTACTGCTGCCATGGCAATTGCCTTTGCCGCCGCATTGCGTGGCGTCCAGTTCTTCATCGACCGCGATAACGATATCAGCGACAGTTACATTTTGCGCTTTACGTGCAAGGTTGTAGCCACCGCCAGGACCGCGTACCGATTCGACGATCTCGTGGCGACGCAACTTGCCAAAAAGTTGCTCTAAATAGGACAAGGAAATATCCTGACGTTGGCTGATGCCAGCCAGTGTCACGGGTCCTTTATCTTGGCGTAAAGCTAAGTCTATCATTGCCGTTACAGCAAAACGGCCTTTGGTTGTCAGTCGCATAAGCGAAGCACTCCACACAGTAAAATCCAAAAGCATGAGAGTAGAGGTTCTAATCCCGAGCGATTTACTCAAGTATAGCAAACTTGAGTAATGTTGTCAGGAGCGGCTTGATTTTGGTATTTGCAAACCTGATGCGAATGGGATTTGACTGTAATTGACAAGTAATGTTTTATTCAGCGCTAAAGTTGCAGCCGAGAATTATTTTACCTCAGTCTTTGTTGCAGCATGAGAAGTCAGTAGATACCTCTTGCGTTCACTGGTGTAGTGCCACCAGGGCAATGCTGGCGCGCCTTCCATGAAGCGCACCGCCGAAATAAAAACATCGTAGACGCAGGGATCGTGTCGGATTTTAGTCAGTCGGCACGAATCGTCATACATTCGGTAAGGGTCGCGTCCGATCAGTTGCTCAGGCTGTTCTATCCCTAACAGCT